>NZ_JBXCJA010000003.1:0-88663 GCF_056786435.1 Paenibacillus sp. Y916
AGAATATTACATTCTCAATCCAAATGATTTCTCATTTGTTTTGTTCTCACTTTCGTGAAAACCACTCACTCGTTGTTCAGTTTTCAAAGATCAATTTCTCTTTCGTTTACCGCCATTCTCTCTCGGCGACAACTTCATTATCATAACATGTCCGGTTCGTTTATGCAAGCTTTATTTTCGTTTTTGTTTCATCCGATAATTTGCTTGCCGATTCAATTAAACGTTGTTTAATTGGCCGGACTAATAATATATCACGTGAAGAAGATGAATGCAAGTCTTTTTATTATTATTTCTTAGAATCATATTTTTAATATAAGTACGTGTTCAAAAAGCTGACTTTTCAGCACTAAAGTATATGCTTTCGATGCTGCATTTCCCCGGAACGCCCCAGTTGATTGGATGAAGATAGGGAGTAAGGAGTGGAGCCACATGTTTTTATAGAAAGCGACTTAGGAATCATACGTTGGCAGTACCTATCGTGAGCACCTATAAAGTTTCCGAAGGAAACATACCTCGTAAGCATATGTTAGAACCGACTGAATTCAATCTTCGATGACGAATAGACCTCTTGCTATACTTCGGGATCAAAAGGAGACTCTTGAAACAACTCCTATAACAGCCATGTCATCCCTTATAGAAGGAAAAAAAGCTGTATCAAGCTCTTTACTGATTTTTAAAAGGATTACAGCAAGCATTTTTCAGTTTAATTTATTACCTTTTCTATATAAAGATGACGTTTCTGCTCCAAATTAATAATATCACCATGTACAGAGACCATAGGTCGAGTTGGATTGTTATGATTCGAGAAAACAATTTCACCGATCTGGTCGCTACTTAGACGAACCATCTTCCCATTATGGAATTCTGTCACTTTTCCAATAAAAGTCAACACCAGTTCTGGATCCAGTTTGCCGAAAGATTCCGTATGAATCTGTTCCAATACTAAGTATGGAGACTGTCCCTTTCGATAAGCCTTATTTAAAGTCATAGCATGATATATATCTGCTATCCCAACTATTCTAGCATAGATATGAATCTTAGTAAGTTCAACACCCATAGGGTAGCCTGTACCATCTACCTTTTCGTGATGCTGTAATGCTGCTAGACGCACACCCTCATTGATTGCAGTAACGTTCTTCAATATTTGGTACCCATATTTCGTGTGCTCATGCATTTCTTCAATTTCACTTAATGTTAATGAAGTTGGTTTATACAATATGGTTGGATCAACTTTGACGTTGCCAATATCATGGAATAATCCAGCAAAGGCGGCTTGCAACCAATCCTTTTGTGGAAGACCACTCCATTGGGCAAGCTTGTACGAAGTCAATGCACACAATACCGCATTATGATGAATATAATCATGTTCAAATACGATTCGAGGTGAAAAAGATAGCAGGTCGTAGTCTTTTAGATAGTAAATTAAGCTTTCTAACTGATTACGTATTTCATAAATAGGAATTCCAACCGCAAGAACAGAAGGATAGCCATTTTTGATTAAATTGACCATCCTGTCATACTCTTCAATAAATGAAGACGTGTTAATCACTGACACTTCTTCGCGTACAGAAGCAGGTGAGCTATCCAAAGTATTTTTAGTTAGCACTTTTTTTTCTTTATTGAACTGCTTTTCTCTTGTTGAGGTAGCTTTAGTCCCTGTTTCATTAACTTCTACACTTTCTACAAGAAAGGCCGTTAGAATATCTAAATCACGAGGCAGTAACACCTTATCTTTATTAAAAAGAAGTGAACCCAACGGGGTATATACGTCTTCCATCAATTTAACACCAGGCTTTAAACTCAATACATTCATATTACCCATGGATTTATGAATACCCCCCATTTCATTTTCTATCATTTGATAACTGAGTATTACGATTATGGTTATTATATTATTTATCGTATAGCGCTACAATCTTTATTAGATAATACAGGAATAAAGTGAATAATATAATACTAGTCTGTAATCTTTATATACGATAAAGAGCACGCTAAGTCCAAATCAACCGTATTTCTGTCCCCTTTCCCAGTGATGTTACTACATGGATCTGCCCACCCATAGCCTCAACTAATCCTTTGGAAATAGCCATTCCTAACCCTGATCCATTTGGCGTAGCTGATGTATCTGTTCCACGATAATATCGCTCAAATAGTCTATTCGTCATATTCTCATCCATTCCATGACCATTATCCGTAAATTGAATGGTTATTCCCTTTCCGCGTTCACCATTCCACAGCGTTACTGTTAGAACAGTATCTGAAGAATTATGAAGTAGAGCATTGGCCGTCAAATTATTTACAATTCGCTCAAGCCAAGGGGTATATAGTTTAGACAATACCTCCTTCTCGGATGGAATGAATGTAATCCTCCCCTCGCCAAACTCAGGATGCGTACCTGCTTGATTCAACGCTGTTCGTAGCCACTCATTCAGCTCAATTACTTCCGACTCTGGCGGGGTAACTCCTGTTGTAAGACGATAGGTCATCTCAAGATCGCTAATAAGCATAGCCATATGCGAAGATTTGTTAAGCATGTTATCAGAGAAATTACGTACTTCTTCCATAGTCCATTCATATTTAGGCTCAGCTAATAAATGTGCATAGCCTTTAATAGATGATAAAGGTGTTTTTAAATCATGCGTAATACCTGCAATCCACTCTCCACGCAAGTTATTGGTCTCTTGACGTAATACCTGGTCACGCTGAAGCGTGATCGACAGTTTATCCAACGAGTGCATGACTTCAGCAAAAATGCGATAACGGAGCCGCCATTTACCCGATCGAGTTCGGCTACGTGGAACACCCTTAGAATCCGTTGGCTCTTCATATTTAGATTTGCCAAGGGAATCGAGCCAATCAAGCATATGGATTATCGGCACACCAAAGCGATGCGCATTCCACAACGATAGAAGGATAAACACGATAAGCATAGCCGTGAACATAGCACCAATTCCAATCAACAATACTTGTATTTCCGCTGGCAAAAGCATAGCCGGTCCTTCTGCATCGCTTCGGGCATTGGGTAGACCAACCAACCATGTTCGTCCGGTATGGTCCTCATACGAAGAAGAGACATTATAACCGTATCTATCACTATACATCGTGCGTAGCGCAAGCTCCTGAATGGTGAATTGCGTTGGTATATCGTTAGGCTTATTAAAGGTAGCTATCTCGAGTCCTTCTGAATCTAGTAATTGAACGTAGCCGCCAAGTACTTTAATTCGTCCCTCAACTGCAGCAGGAAGCTCCAACTCTCCAGCTGGAGTAAGCAATGCACCCGTACTAATTTCTTGCAGTAGAGGCTTTAGATCGTTAGAAATACCATATATGAGAGTGAATAACTTCCCATCCTTTTCTTGAATCCAGAGGTAAAGATCGTATGGAAATGGGGCGGTCTTTGTCCAGTATGCAACCAGCTCGCCCGGGTCGTAATTCTTCGGAACGTCAGCAGGCGTATTGTATGAGCTATCGATCCGCCCATTCTCATCTAAACTTTGTAGCCATCCATTATTTTTTTTCACCTGCGCGAGTAAGTCTGCATCGAAACGTATACCATCCTCACTAAGTTCTGATGACTCAACGAGTCGCGCTAATCCAACCGAGGCGAAATCATGTGACATACTTATATCGCCTAAACGCTGAACAATCCATATGACACATATAGTGGTAAACAGTAGCACTACTATACCAGCGGTAATGAGCTGCAATATGAAACGAAGGGTTAATCGACGCTTCGTCCTCATGGCGAATAGAATCTTCCCTGGTTCGCTTGAACTAATTTATATCCTAGTCCTCTAACATTAATGATAAAGCTAGGATTCGATGGATCTTTCTCGATCCTCTCTCTAATGCGATGGATATGGACCATAACGGTATTGTCATCACTAAATGATTCCTCACCCCATACATGCTCGTACAGTTGGCTTTTGCTAAATATCTGATTTGGATTTTTGCATAGAAATAGAAGAAGCTGAAATACGAGCGCAGGACATGTAACCGCTATACCTTCAACTTGAAGCTCACACGCCGCTTCGTCGATCCGAAACCTTCCATAATCATATACATTATGTACTCTCCTAGATGGTTCCTTTATTCTAGATTCCATAGCCAGTTGATGAATCGCCCCAAAGTAGCGACGCAACTGGGATCTTATCCGTGCAACCACTTCCAGTGGATTAAAAGGCTTCGTAATGTAATCATCGCCGCCAACAGCGAATCCTTTAATTTTATCAAAATCAGATGTTCGCGCGCTTAGGAACAAAATAGGGGCATCCGTAGTTTGACGCAGAAAGGGACATACTTCAATTCCGCTACGTCCAGGCAGCATGACATCTAATACGATTAAATCATATTTCTTCAACTCACAAGCCATCACTGCAGCTTCACCTGTCCCCGCAGTATCTATATTCGTATACCCCTCCTTGTATAATACAGTCTGCAGTAGTTCAATAATCGACCACTCATCGTCAACTAGTAAAATGGATGCATCGTTCATGGTGTCATTCCCCTTTCCAATAACCTGTATGCCTTCATTTTAACATGATTGCTTCGCGTCAAACGAAGACTTATCTTAACGGAAGCTTAATTCAAAATACATACAAAGTTAAGGGGGAGTTAATATACCATTTCACTAGACATAAGACTTCGTTGGTACAATGAGATGGTTAGAAGATGCTATGGCAAATATGAGGAGGAATGAAGAATGAACGTGAAGCTAAACCATTTGATTCATTCAGGAATGTATAGAATAACTGTGGTAGTACTTCTTACTTTAATGACGGCTTGCGGAGGAGGAACGGGAACGGGTACAAATACAAATATAAATAATCCCAGTTCAGAAGGTATGATCGTCACTGATAACTATCTTGAACCAAGTGAACTTCCTCAAGCGATGCTTGAAGCACAGTACAATCAAATCTACGATAGCTTCAGTCCAGCATTTAAGGGCCAAATTAGCGAAGCTGACTTTGCAGGAATGGCTAAAGACTTCACGCAAGGGGTTGAATCATTTGAACAAACTTCTGCTATGCAACTTAACGGAAATGACCAACGTGTATGGTTGAATCCTTCTCATGATAAGGGGATCTTAGCAGTATTTGATGAAACAGGCTTCATCGTGGGACTTCAGATTATGAACCTTTCCCCATCGACAGATACAGACGAGATGCTAACTACAACAACCTACGAGCTTCCTTTTCATGGAGATTGGCTTGTGTTCTGGGGGGGATCAAATATTCTCGTGAATTACCATTATGAATATGAAAGTCAGCGATATGCATATGACTTCATTCAACATAAAAATGGATATTCATTCTCTGGTGATCCACTGGTTAATCATAGTTACTACGCCTTTGGTCAGGATATATTGGCACCAGCAAACGGAACAGTTATATCAGTAGTCAATCATATTTCAGACAATGAGCCCGTTGGTGTCATGAACGAAAAAGAACCTGCAGGAAATGTAGTTGTTATCGATCATGGAGGAGAATATAGTATTCTAGCTCACCTCAAAAAGGATTCAGTCACAGTGAACCCTGGAGATCAGGTCATGCTAGGTGATAAGATTGGGGAGCTCGGTAATTCAGGTAACTCAAGCGAAGCACATCTTCATTTTCAAATATCAGACGGTGGGGATTTATTACATTCACATTCATTAAATGTACGTTGGAAGGACGGATTGAACCCGATAAGGGGTAATACTCTGCAGTCCATAGCATATTAAATATGAAGATCATCTATAAACGTTCATATTATAATTCCCATTAAAAATGACCCCGGTAGCAATACCGGGGTCATTTCTAATCTTTATTCCTATTCCTCTTCTAGCGTATCATCTGAATCGTCTAGAATGATATTCTCATCATCCGATGAAGTTTCTTCTAAAGACTCTGTTCCCTGAACAATAGTAACAGAACCAGATTCATCGAATTCTCCATCTTCCTCAAGCAATTCATCCGTTTCTTCCGTCTTATCTACACGAGATACTGTAGCCACGGCGTCATCTTCACGTATATTAATCAACTTAACACCTTGAGTATAACGACCCATTGTGGAGATTCCCTCCATACTTGTACGTATTAAGGTTCCAAGTGTCGTAATAATCATTAAGTCTTCTTCATTCTTCACTACCTTCAAAGCGATGACCGCACCGTTCTTTTCTGTCACATTAATAGTCTTAATCCCTTTACCACCACGACCCTGAGAACGATAATCACTAGCTGGTGTTCTCTTACCATACCCATTGGCCGTAACGATTAAGATATCCAGATCCTTATCAATGACATCCATACCGATAACTTGGTCATTATCTCCTAAACGAATACCCCTAACTCCTGTTGCACTTCGTCCCATAGAGCGGACATCATTTTCAGAGAAGCGGATAGACATTCCTTGAGATGTACCCATAATTAATTCTTGTTCATTTGTTACAAGCTTCGCTTCGATAAGTGCATCATCTTCACGAAGATTAATAGCGATTAGACCGCCTTTACGGATATTCGTATAGTCTTCAAGAGGTGTCTTCTTCACGACCCCTTGACGAGTAGCAAAGAATAAGTATTCTTCACTCTCGAACTTCTGCACCGGAATGACAGCATTCACAGTCTCACCTTGTTCGATCTGTATCAGGTTGATAATCGCTGTGCCACGCGCTGTACGACTCAAATCAGGAATTTCATAAGCCTTGAGTCGATATACCTTCCCTCGATCTGTAAAGAATAAGAGATAGTGGTGTGAATTCGTCACGAAGAGATGTTCAACAAAGTCTTGATCCTTCGTGTCCATTCCCATAACGCCTCGTCCACCACGCTTCTGATTACGATAGGTATTCGCAGGAAGACGCTTGATATAACCAGAATGGCTAATCGTAATGATTACTTCTTCTTGTGGAATAAGATCCTCATCCAGTATGCTCTCTTCGCCCACTGTAATTTCAGTCCTACGCTCATCATTGAAACGATCCTTAATTTCATCCAGTTCTTCACTAATGATTTGTAAAATAAGATATTCATTAGCCAAAATTTCACGCATTTCTGCAATTCTCTTCATCAAATCCTGGTACTCGTTCTCAATCTTATCACGTTCCAAACCAGTTAGACGTTGTAAACGCATTTCCATGATGGCCTGTGCCTGTTCAAGGGTTAGCTCAAATTTACTCATGAGTCCATCACGTGCAATTTCTGATGTTTGTGAACCACGGATTAGAGCAATAACTTCATCCAGATGATCAAGTGCAACACGCAAACCCTCTAGTATGTGTGCTCGTGCTTCTGCCTTTTTAAGCTCGAATTCTGTCCGTCGGCGGATAACAATCTTCTGATGCTCTAAATAATGATACAGCACCTCATAAAGACCAAGCGTCTTCGGTTCACCGTTAACAATAGCTAACATATTAATCCCAAAGGTTGACTGCATTGGCGTTTGCTTATATAGATTATTCAAAACAACATTCGGATTAACGTCACGTCGTAATTCAATAACTACACGCATACCATTACGGTCAGATTCATCTCTTAAATCTGTAATTCCATCTATATTCTTCTCACGGACAAGATCAGCAATTTTCTCTACCAGTCGTGCCTTGTTTACTTGGTAAGGAAGTTCATAGATCACAATACGAGCTCTATTGTTATTCTCTTCAATATTAGCCTTCGCACGCATCGTTACGGATCCACGACCCGTCTGGTAAGCTTGGCGTATTCCCGAACGTCCTAATATGTATCCATAGGTTGGAAAGTCTGGCCCCTTGATATACTCCATCAATTCTAGAGAAGTAATCTCTGGATTCTTAATCAAAGCTTGAACCCCATCAATGACTTCACCCAAATTATGCGGTGGAATATTCGTAGCCATCCCAACAGCAATCCCTGAAACTCCGTTCACTAACAAGTTAGGATAACGCGCTGGCAATACCATAGGCTCTTGTTCTTCACCATCATAGTTGGGTTGGAAGTCAACTGTATCCTTGTTAATATCTCTCAACATTTCCATCGCTATTTTGGAAAGACGTGCTTCTGTATAACGCATCGCTGCTGCCATATCACCATCAACTGAACCAAAGTTACCATGACCCTCTACAAGCATATAACGCATCGAGAAATCCTGTGCCATCCGTACCATTGTATGATATACCGCTGTATCACCGTGTGGATGGTACTTACCAATCACATCACCGACAATTCTTGCTGATTTCTTAAATGGTTTATCTGGGGTCATCCCCAAATCATTCATAGCATACAGAATACGACGATGTACCGGCTTCAATCCATCTCTAACATCCGGCAAAGCTCTACTTACAATAATGCTCATCGCATAGTCCATAAATGACTCGCGCATTTCCACCCCGATATCCCGGTTCTTAATTTGCGAGTTTAATTCCTCCGACATGCTGTACCTCCTCCAATTTCCTATCAATCAATGAAATATATAAAGATAAACGGCTTCGCCATCCTTTTTCAGGACAGCACCCGTTTCAGCGGAAATATAAGGATTAGAATATCAAGCGAAACTTATACTTTCTTATATTACTTTCTCAAAAGATGAACTATTAAACGTTATATATGATAAAAGAAGAAAAACACTGATTTAATGTTAAGAAATAGTGATGTGCCCTGCCCTCTTATACCGCTTATTCATATAATAATTAATAAATCCCTATCTCACAGTATACCATTGTTTTACTGCCCTGTCCTAATTTTTCACGATCTGTTATATCAAAAATAGAATGTTGAAAGGATGAATACTTTTGGCTATTCAGCGTATCTCAAGCAAATGGGCCAAAACCAAAGTGCTCCTGCAGAATGAACATATCTCATCGCATATTCCTGTTACCTGTAAATACTCACCTGATGCCTTAATACGTATGCTGAATGAATATACTTTTGTTTTCTTAAAGCCTGATATCGGTACCTATGGTCGTGGAGTATTATGCATTGAACAAATAACAACAAATATGATAGATCCACACGATAATATCCAACTCAAAGATGATCACCAAGTCCATGACACCATATATCAACTTCGCTATGCTGCTGAAACACAAGTCATTACCTCCATTGAGGAATTGCATCTTAAACTTCAAACCCATGTCCATAAAGGTACTTATTTGATCCAACAAGGTATTCGCTTATTACGATACAACAATCGCCCTTTCGACTTGCGCATTCTTACCCAGAAAAGTCCTAACCATCAATGGATAACGACAGGAATCATCGGTCGTGTGGCAGCCCCTCATAAAGTCATAACTAATCATCACAGTGGTGGACAATGCCAAACATTCGAAACCTTAATGTCCCCTTATAAGAGCACCATGGAAATATTCATCATTCAACAATCACTTAAAAAATTAGGTATCTCCGTCGCTCAACAGCTTCAAAAAAAGTATCCGAATATTAAAGAGCTTGGACTTGATATCGCAATAGATAACGAGGGCTTACTCTGGATTCTAGAAGTAAATACTCTCCCCGCCTTATTCCCTTTCAAAAAATATATTTCTGACAAAGAAGTGTATCGGAGAATTCACCGGTATGCAGTATCCTATGGAAGATTAACTGCAAAGAAGAGCACCACACATTAATCATTCTTATATTTCAAAGAAAAGAGAAGACGCTTCTAACAGCATCTTCTCTTCTCTCATCATCAAAATCTAACTTTAAACATCCAAGTTCTTAACTGATTTCGCATGTTCATAAATAAATTCACGTCGTGGCTCTACATTATCACCCATTAGCGTATCAAACATGTTATCCGCTAACATCGCATCATCAATGGTCACTTGAAGCATTGTCCGTGTTTCTGGATCCATCGTTGTATCCCATAGTTGGGCTGCGTTCATCTCTCCAAGACCTTTATAACGTTGAACATTATATTTAGCATTAGCTCCAAATTCACTAATGATTTGATCTCTTTCCTGCTCTGTGTTCGCATATTTGATGACTTTATTGCGTTCCACTTTATATAAAGGGGGTTGTGCAATATAGACATAGCCTGCATCAATGAGTTTTCTCATATAGCGATAGAAGAATGTTAACATCAATGTCCGAATATGTGCTCCATCGACGTCCGCATCCGTCATAATAATAAGCTTGTGGTACCGAGCTTTACTGATGTCGAACTCTTCACCAATTCCGGTTCCCATAGCTGTTATCATATTCCGAATTTCAGCATTAGAAAGAATGCGGTCAAGTCTAGCCTTCTCAACGTTTAGTATCTTTCCACGTAGAGGAAGAATTGCTTGGAAATGTCGGTCTCGTCCCTGCTTAGCTGATCCTCCAGCAGAGTCCCCTTCCACGATATAAAGCTCACTAATCGATGCATCCTTTGAGGAACAATCTGCTAGTTTACCAGGCAATGCGCTAACCTCTAGTGCACTCTTACGTCTCGTTAGTTCACGAGCCTTACGTGCAGCTTCCCGAGCTCTTGATGCTTGCAAGCCCTTATCGAGAATCCGACGTGATACAGCTGGGTTCTCTTCTAGAAATTCTTGTAGTTTCTCACCAAACAATGATTCCACAATTCCACGAACTTCACTGTTACCAAGCTTTGTCTTCGTCTGTCCTTCGAACTGTGGCTCTGGAACTTTAACTGAAATGATCGCGGTTAAGCCTTCACGAACATCATCACCAGATAAATTAGAGTTACTATCTTTAATGACTCCTGTCTTGCGAGCATAATCATTCACAATCCGCGTCAATGCACTCTTGAAGCCAGATTCATGCGTTCCGCCTTCATGCGTATTAATATTATTACAGAACGAATAAATATTCTCCGTATAGCTATCGTTATATTGCAAGGCAACTTCCACTTGGATCATATCGCGTGAACCTTCCACATAAATAGGCTCCTCATGAAGTGCCTCTTTTTTCTCATTCAAGTATTTGACGTACTCACTAATTCCACCTTCATACATGAATCGGTTGGAAACGTCCGTTCTTTCGTCAACAAGCGTCAAGGTAATACCCTTATTCAAAAAAGCAATTTCCCGAATACGTGTCAGTAGTGTCGCATAATCATACTCCGTTGTCTCAGTGAATATTTCAGGATCGGGTTGAAAGGTAACCGTTGTTCCATGTTCGTCCGTATCTCCGATCACTCTCACATCATACTGAGGCACACCACGTCGGTATTCCTGCTGATGGATATGTCCCTCACGTTTAACCGTTACAACAACTTTCTCGGATAAGGCATTCACAACCGAGACACCGACACCGTGCAAACCACCCGAAACTTTATAGCCCCCGCCACCAAATTTACCACCCGCATGCAGTACAGTCATAACGACTTCTAGAGCAGGGCGTTTCATCTTGGATTCTTCTCCTACAGGAATACCCCGTCCATTATCGACTACCGTCACACTGTTATCTTTGTGGATAGTGACTTCTATGTGATCACATATACCGGCCATTGCTTCATCGATACTATTGTCCACAACTTCCCAGACTAAATGATGTAAGCCCTTCGCACTAGTTGATCCTATATACATCCCCGGTCGCTTACGAACAGCTTCTAGACCTTCCAGTACCTGAATCTGACTTTCATCATAACTTGGTTCATTCATAGACATACCTTCACCTACTCCTATATATTCTAGATCATATAACGCTAAGCATTAGCATAAAACACGTTAACTCTTTTCTTCAGAGTAGTCGAGGAAATCGGGGAGTAAAAAACAGTGTCTCTCGTTACAACGATGGACTTTGGATCTTCCTCACCGATATTAACTAATGTTTTTTCCTCTTTAACGTGATTTACAAATTGCTTGGATATTTTAGATGTTTTCTCAATGGATATGTCAAAAATAGCAATGAGCTCTGAAGATCGAATAACTCTTTCTCCGCCCAAATGTATATACATCGTGACCCTCCACTCTGTTAGGAATCCACCTGACCTTTATTCACATGGTAAATATGTGCACCTTTTAATTTATTTGCATTCAGACTCTCTACTCCAGTTGCGGTAATGAATGTCTGTACCTTGCTTTGGAATGTTTCGATAAGTTGAGTCTGACGATAGGGATCAAGCTCAGATAGAACATCGTCTAGCAACAACACAGGATATTCACCGATCTCTTCCTTGATCAGTTCAATCTCCGCCAATTTGAGTGACAAGGCTGTCGTCCGCTGCTGTCCTTGAGAACCGTAAGTATGTACTTCCTTACCGTTTATAAAAAAGGTCACATCATCACGGTGAGGCCCCGTAAGTGTCATGCCGCGCCTAATTTCCTGTTCTTTCAATTGTTCTAACTTTATCATAAATTGCTGTAATAAAACAGCTTCATCTTCCTCGTCTGCTTCCCCGAACGATGGAACGTAGCGTAATTGGAGATCTTCGCTACCGTTTGTAATCCCGTGGTGGATCGTCTCTGCCCATTTCTGCAGCTTAATTATAAATTGTTTCCTTTTTCTTATAATTTTAACACCATGTCCCACAAGTTGTTCATTCCAGACATCTAACAACGCCTGCTGTGTATCACCTTTACCCCACAATTGCTTCAAAAAATTGTTTCGTTGAATCAATATTTTCTGATATTGCTGTAAATGATACAGATAGCTTGGTTGGACTTGCCCAATCTCCATATCGAGAAAGCGCCGACGAATGCCTGGAGTCCCCTTAACGATCTCCAAGTCTTCTGGTGCGAACATGACCACATTGAGAGAACCGATAAATTCACTTAACTTCCGTTGTTCAAGCCCATTGATCTTCGCTTTTTTTCCTTGGGGGGACAACATCAGTTCTAGTAAAAGAGGCCCATATTTCTTCTCAATAGTGGCAGATAAATGAGCTACGCCTTGTTCAAAGGCAATAAGCTCACGATCCTTGGAAGTGCGGTGACTTTTAGTAAGTGCCAGTACAAAGATAGCTTCCAGCAGATTCGTTTTCCCTTGAGCATTAGGACCAATCAAAAGGTTCACATCACCAAAGGAATCCAGCTGCAAATGTTCATAATTGCGGTAATGCTGCAAGCTGATGTTTTTCACAAACACATTGTATCCTCCTCATTTTCCACCCATGGTTCAAATATAATGGGCTTTGAGGTGCAGATCATGATTCCTTAGTAACCTCAAACGTACCTTCATCCGTCACTTTCACAATATCTCCAGGATATAACTTACGACCACGTCGTTCTTCTAATTCCCCGTTGACTAAGATCATTCCCTCTTGAATTAGAGCTTTAGCCATTCCACCTGTTGATACACAATTCGATAACTTCAGAAATGTATCTAACTTTATATATTCACTTTGGATAATAATTTTGTTCATAATCATTGTTCCTTTCACATTTAAATAGACGTATCCCTTAATTATTAGTTCTATATGGCAAAATAACAAATAGACTTTGGCTGTCATCCATTGGCTTGAGCACGATTGGACTCATTACCCCAGTGAAAGCAATCATTAATTGCTCACTTTCGACTACTTTTAGAACATCCAACATATATTTAGAGTTAAAGGAAATACGCAGAGGATCCCCTTTAAAGTCAATTAATTCCAATTCTTCACGTACTTTACCTAATTCAGTCGAACTTGAGGTTATTTCAATTCCACCATGTTCTAACGTTTGCAATCTTACGATGTTTGTTTTCTCTTCTCTGGAGAGCAAATATGCGCGATCAATCGATTCACTTAATTTTTTTGTATCGACAATTAGTTCTGTTTTATATGTTGACGGAATAATCCTAGAAGTATCAGGATAAATCCCTTCAAGAATTCGTGAATAGAAAAGAACGTTGTCAATCTTGAATAATACCTGATTATCGGATACGACGATATCAACTAGCGTATTCTGATCAGGGACAATTTTACTTAATTCATTTAACGTTTTACCAGCAATAACAACATTATTGAACTTCACATCAACAGCATTCAAATAGGCTGAACGTGTAGCGAGACGGTGCCGGTCGGTCGCAGTAAATTTCAGCTCATTATCCTCCAAGTTCCATAGGATACCTGTAAGAATAGGTGTTGTTTCATGAGTGGAAATAGAGAATCCCGTTTGTCTAATCATATTTTTCAATAAGTCCCCCGGAATAGAAACGGTTTGATTTCCTTCAATCGCTGGTAAAATAGGGAACTCCTCTGGATCTAGACCGACCATTTGGATTTCGGTTGCACCTGATGAAATAAAAGTATGGAATTGTTCCTTTACTTCCATATGAATATCTTGAGAAGGAAGTTTTTTAATAATTTCCACGAAAAATTTAGCAGGAAGCACGACGCTACCTGTTTCCTCAATTTGGATAATCGTTCCTTTATCATCTTCAATAGGAATAAATGATTGGATTGAAATATCGGTATCACTGGCAGTAAGTGTAACTCCTTGATGATTCACGTCTATTTTAATACCAGTCAGAATAGGGATCGTTGTTCTACTTGAGATAGCTTTATTGACTTGTTGGATCGATTCGTTTAAATAGTCTTTGAGAATGTTAATTTTCATAATTTCACTCCTTGGGAGAATTCGGGAATTGGGTCAGATGAGTAGACCTTTTTCACCCTCTTTATAGATGATTATTCTTTATATCTTTTATTAGTAATAGTAATAGGCGCAGTGGATATGTGTATAAGTCCAAATAGATTAATAAAGCCAAGCCTATCCACATGTGTATAGATTGTGCATAGGCTTGGACTTGTTCAGGTAGGATTTTTAATGGTATCTATGAGATTGTTGACCACTTTAAATAGCTCTTGGTCTACCTTGAGTAATTGAGTAATTTTCTCATGAGCATGAATGACGGTCGTATGATCTCTACCACCGAAAGCATCACCAATTTTAGGTAAAGAGAAATCGGTTAACTCCCTTGAAAGATACATAGCAATTTGTCTAGGGAATGCGATGGCTTTTGTCCGCTTACGCGCTTTAAAGTCTTCCATTCGCATGTTGTAGTATTCTCCAACCTTTTGCTGAATATCCTGCATTGTAATCATTCGAGGGCGGCTTGAAGGAATAATATCTTTAAGCGCCTCTGCAGCTAGATGAGTCGTTACATCTTGATTCGTCAGCGATGAATAGGCTACGACACGGATCAAAGCACCTTCTAATTCACGTATATTCGTGTCGATCTGATTCGCGATATACATCATTGCTTCATTGGGAATATCCAAGTTTTCAGCTTTTGCCTTTTTACGCAAAATCGCAGTTCTCGTCTCGAGATCTGGAGGTTGAATATCCGTAATCAAGCCCCATTCAAACCGAGAACGTAAACGTTCTTCCAACGTTGGAATTTCCTTCGGTGGTCTATCGCTAGAAATAATAATTTGTTTGCGTTCTTCATGGAGGGCATTAAACGTATGGAAAAATTCTTCCTGTGTAGACTCCTTACCTGCAAGGAACTGGATATCATCAACTAGGAGAATATCAACGCTACGATATTTATTGCGGAAATTTTCCGTACGATTGTCTCGAATGGAATTAATAAATTCGTTCGTAAATTTCTCTGAAGATAGATAGACCACCTTACTGTTTGGATTGTGTTCCAGCACATAGTGACCAATGGCATGCATCAAATGCGTTTTACCGAGTCCAACACCACCATATAGAAACAGTGGATTATAGGCTTTGGCTGGAGCTTCTGCAACAGCTAAAGACGCTGCATGAGCAAATCGGTTACCTGATCCGATAACGAATGTATCAAAGGTATATTTGGGATTAAGCATGTGGGTCATAGATTCTTCATGTGAAATTTGAGGTTGTGGAGAGAAGAAAGAAGGCACGGTTTCTTCAATTTTGGTCTCTTCAATCACAAATTTAACATCAAGCTGCTTACCAACAACTTCAAATAGAGTGGAACCCACCAGTTTGGTATAGCGACTTTCAAGCCATTCGACAGCAAATGTCGTAGGGGCAGATATAACAATGGTTTGATTATTCATTGAGGTCGCTTTTGTTGCTTTGAACCAAGTATCAAAGCTGGGCTTACTTAGCTTGGTTTGAATAATAGATAAAATTTGCTGCCATAGTTCGGAAGTATGGCTTTCCACAGATATTGTCACTCCTTTAAATCATCCAAATATGGCTCAGGCCATGAGAGGAAATGTCGAAATAAAACGAAAATGGATCTATTTATCCCCAAAACTCAGAAGCAGAGAAACATAAAAAAATGGATAAATTGAAATTGTTCACAACTTTATCCACAGCCTGTTGATAGTATTGAGGCATAACACATGTATTCACATCAAAAAGTATTACCATCATAGCAAAATAACCGCTTGATTTCAATGATTGGTGGCATTTTATCCACAAACCCAATAACTTGTGTATAATTTTTATGCACACCACAAGATATTGTTTATATTATGTTAAAATTTCGACAGCATCTTGTAAAATGCAAATAAACTTATGCACAGCTTGTGCTAGAAATAATCGAAATTCAGATTATTATGAACAAGTGGATAAGTTTATATTTTTATTTTATTTATAAATGACCTGTGGAGAACTTTTTCTAATCCTTACGAATTATCGATGGAGGAAGCTCCCTGAGAATGAAGCAAGTGCATAAAGAAATGCTTCTGTTGGAAGATCAGCCAAGGTAGAGAGAAATAAGTACATGGTGGATGACAGCTAACATAGGGGGAATAGTTGAAAGTCAGCTTTTGTGAGTTATTAAGTGTCGTTTGAGCAACTAAAATGAGCTAAATAGAAATCATGGTGGATTTAGTGAACTTTTTTACTATTAATATAGTAGAAGATGACTTGCTAAGACTTGATTAGGAAGATTATAATTAGGGGGAGGAAGTTGACATTTACGTGTCTACATGGTTATAATGTGTAAAGGCATTTTCGTGATTATGAGAATGGTTAATCTATGATATAAATTCCTGTAAGGGGGTGCAATACATGGGACCGACTTTTAAACCAAATGTGAGTAAACGCGCTAAGGTTCATGGTTTCCGTAAAAGAATGAGCACGAAAAACGGCCGAAAAATTTTGGCTGCTCGTCGCTTAAAAGGCAGAAAAATATTGAGTGCATAAATGTGAGCGTGCATGAAGACCACTCAGGTGGTCTTTTTTTTCTTAAATATGGAGTTGTATATATAGAAGAAGAAATAAATATTTTAAATTTGAGATCAAAAATTCAGGTTTTCAGCACTAAAGCATTTGTTTATGATGCTGCGTTTCCTCGAAACGCTTCAGAAGATTGGTTTATGGGTTCTGAAGAATGCCTATAATATATGTAGGAAGTTAAATTATAATAATGAAGTGAAATTGGGAGAGACTCGTGCATAAAAGTTTACGTTTACGAAACCGGGCTGATTTCAGTCGCGTATATCGTCATGGAAAGTCATTTGCCAATCATCAATTTGTTGTCTATTGGTTCCGCAAAAAAGAAGTAGATCAATTTAGAGCTGGTATTTCAGTCAGTAAAAAAGTAGGGAATGCGGTTGTTCGTAATCGTATGAGAAGATTGGTGAAGGAAATTGTGCGTCATCATGATTCAGAATTGATAGAACATATTGACCTCGTATTTATTGTACGTAAAGGTGCTCTAAATATGACCTATAAGGATCTAGAGAAGAGTATTCTGCATGTGTTACGCAAAGCGTCACTTTTGAAGACTATGAAGCAATGAAGCTATATTTATTTGTCCCTTGGAATATGATATGATTTACTATGAAATGTAAGCGTTAAGAGAGGGGTTATCGAGTGTCACGACTGAAGACTAGAGTGGGAAGGAAATGGATCCTCCTCAGCATGATGATTTTTGCCATGACCATATTAGCAGGTTGTGGAACAAATGGAATGGCTGCGAAGACCACGGATCAACTACTTGAAGGTGGATTTTGGCAGAGAAATGTTGTTTACTGGTTCGCTACAGCACTTGATACGTTCGCCAGTTGGTTCGGTGGTCAATATGGACTAGCCGTACTAGTAATGGTGATTATTGTTCGGACACTTATACTTCCATTAACCATTAAGCAAGTAAAAAGTTCGAGAGCGATGCAAGCTATTCAGCCTGAACTCGCTAAGCTTAAAGAGAAGTACAAGGATAACCCGGAACAACAACAACAGGAAACGATGAAGTTATTTCAAGAGAATAAGGTAAATCCAATGGCAGGGTGCTTACCCTTAATTGTTCAGATGCCAATATTTATCGCTCTCTATAACTCTATTTATGGAAATGAATTATTACGTCATGGTGAGTTCTTATGGTTACAACTTGGAGAACCGGACAAAACATTTATTCTTCCCTTTTTAGCTGCTATTACGACATTCTTTCAGACTAAAATGATGATGAAGATGAACCCGTCACCACAACAAGGTGCTATGAAGTTCATGATGATGGTCTATCCGGTATTGATATTCTTCATGTCATACAATTTCCCATCTGCGTTACCGTTATATTGGTTCTTCAGTAACTTGTATACGTTAATACAGAATTACTTCCTTTATCGCAACAATCCTAACACAGCTAATGTTTCTGGTGTTGCTGTAGCAGGTAGTAAATCGAATATTAAAGGAAGCCAAGCTAAGGGTAAAACAAATCATAATCATCCTAAGAAGAAATCGAAGGGGGCAAAAAGGTCTAAATGAGCAACGTCATCGCTTCAGGAAAAACCGTTGAAGAAGCTGTAAATAAGGGACTTTCCAAACTCGGTGTTAGCCAAGACCGTGTTACGGTGAATATACTTTCGCAGCCGTCAAAAGGATTCCTGGGACTGATTGGTGTCAGGCAAGCGAAAGTAGAACTTACTTTGCTTCCAGAAGTAGCACCAAATTCAGTTACCGAGACGGTGAAACCTCTATCTGAATCTAGCAATCATGATTTAGTAGAGGGAGACCCTTATGCCATAGCAGTACAATTCATTCTTGATGTTGGTAAAAGTATGGGGCTAGACGTGCAGGTGGAGATGCAGCATTCAAGAGAAGCTACAACACTTCATATTTTTGGACCTGATTTGGGACTTATGATTGGTAGAAGAGGCCAGACGCTGGATTCTCTTCAATACTTAGCGAACATCGTAGCCAATCGTGCATCGAGTAGTTATATAAGAATTATTCTTGATGCTGAGAACTTCCGCGAACGTCGCAAGAAGACGTTAGAAGAACTTGCAGATCGTTTGGCAGGACGTGTGATTCGTTCTCATAAAGAGGTTGTGCTTGAGCCAATGTCCCCTCAAGAGCGTAAGGTGATTCATGCCAAGCTTCAGGATCATAAACTGGTAAAGACCTACAGTAAAGGCGAAGATCCTAATAGGCGTGTAGTCATTTCGTTAAGGTAACGAGATTAAATAGATATATTGAACTTTAGACTTATTAACTTAAGTTCAATATATCGGATAGAATGAGCTTAAGTTCATTCTGTATAGATGCAATGACTCTCTGGGAAGTGAATTAGAGTCATTGCTTTTTATATTTTATAGGGAGAGGTGACACTGTTGATTAGTGATACTATAGCAGCCATTATTACAGCGGTTGGAGAAGCAGGGATTGCGGTCATTCGCGTCAGTGGGCCGGATGCGATTGTAGAAGTAGAACGAATATTTAAAAGCCGGATAAAGCTAACTGAAGCTGACTCGCATACTGTTCATTATGGACATGTTATTAATCCTCACACAGGAGAAGAGGTTGAAGAGGTACTGACTACTGTGATGCGGGGACCTCGGTCTTTTACAACGGAGAATGTCGTGGAGGTCAGTGCGCATGGTGGTGTAATCTCTGTTACGCGTGTGATGGATTTGTTATTGCAACAGAATATTCGATTGGCTGAGCCAGGTGAATTTACAAAGCGTGCCTTTCTGAACGGACGAATTGATTTATCACAAGCGGAAGCCGTTATTGATCTTATTCGCTCGAAATCGGATCGCGCCTTCTCTATTGCATTGAAACAAGTGAAGGGTGATCTTTCCCAACAAATTAAAAACCAAAGATTTACGTTGATTGAGACGATGGCTCATATTGAAGTAAATATTGATTATCCAGAGCATGATGTGGAGTCGATGACGTCTTCTTTTATTATGGAAAAGTGTAGTGAGGTTATGGAAGAAATTACGAAGTTATTAAAGACATCAAAGGAAGGAAAAATTCTTCGCGAAGGAATCACAACAGCCATCGTTGGTCGTCCTAATGTGGGGAAGTCCTCTTTGTTAAATACATTAGCACATGATAATAAAGCGATCGTAACGGATATTCCGGGAACGACACGTGATGTCATAGAAGAATTTATTACGATTAACAATATTCCATTAAAATTACTAGATACGGCGGGAATTCGTGATACGATGGATGTTGTTGAGCGGATTGGCGTAGAACGATCTAAGAATGCTGTGAATGAAGCAGATCTGATATTGCTTGTTTTAGATGCAAGTCAGCCTCTTCATGAGGATGAATTGGTATTAATGGAACAAATCCGTGGTAGACAATGTATTGTTATTACGAATAAAATGGACTTAGAATCCAAGATAGATATAGATGTAGTAAAAGGAAACTTCGATGAGGCATCTATTGTTCAAATGTCTGTAAAGGATCAAGAAGGTATTGATGCATTGGAGAATGCCATATCAAAGTTATTCTTCAGTGGTCAATTGGAATCAAATGATTTGACTTATGTAAGTAATGTTCGACATATTGCCTTATTAAAGAAGGCACATCAGTCATTACAAGATGCCTATGATGCTGCTGAACAACTTATTCCGATAGATATGATACAGATTGATGTGCGATTGGCTTGGGAACAGCTTGGAGAGATTATTGGTGATACAGCGGGAGAATCTCTGCTAGATCAAATCTTTTCACAATTTTGTTTGGGCAAATAGAGGGGGTAGGACGATGAGTTATGTAGGAAGCAATTATGATGTGATCGTGATTGGAGCAGGTCATGCTGGGGTTGAATCTGCCTTAGCTGCTGCTCGAATGGGCTGTAAGACATTGGTTATTACAATCAATTTAGATATGGTGGCCTTTTTGCCTTGTAATCCATCGATTGGTGGACCTGCAAAGGGGCATGTTGTGCGGGAAGTTGATGCACTTGGTGGCGAAATAGGTCGAAATGTTGACCGAACATTTATTCAATTGCGGATGCTCAATACAGGAAAGGGACCTGCTGTGCATGCACTACGGGCCCAAGCAGATAAATTTAATTATCAGCATACAATGAAGGAGACGTTGGAGAAGGAACCGAATCTAACGCTACGTCAGGGAATGGTTGATGAGTTAATCGTTGAAGATGGCCAATGTGTAGGTGTCCTAACGATGACGGGGACTGAATACCGAGCTAAATCGATCGTGTTAACGACAGGCACTTATTTACGAGGCAAGGTAATTATGGGTGAGTTAACTTACGAAAGTGGGCCTAATAATCAGCAACCATCAGTAAAACTAGCAGAGAATTTACGTGAGCTTGGCTTTGATCTCGTACGTTTCAAGACAGGAACTCCGATGCGTGTGCATAGAGATACGATTGATTTCAGCAAGACGGAGATCCAACCAGGGGATGATAATCCTAAGTTCTTCTCTCATGAAACTGAATCTTCTACGAATGAACAACTACCTTGTTGGTTAACATATACGACAGCTGAGACACAGGAGATTATTATGGCGAATCTTGATCGTGCGCCTATGTATTCCGGCCTTATTGAAGGAACAGGACCACGTTATTGTCCATCTATTGAGGATAAAGTTGTCCGGTTTAGTGATAAAGCAAGACACCAAATCTTTCTAGAACCGGAAGGTAAGAACACGGCAGAGTATTATGTTCAGGGCTTGTCGACTAGTATGCCAGAGGATGTACAAATTGCTATGTTGCATTCTGTTCCAGGTCTGGAAAAGGCAGAAATTATGCGCAATGGTTATGCTATTGAATATGATTCTATTGTGCCTACGCAACTATGGCCATCGCTAGAGACGAAGAAAATCCCGGGGTTATTTACTGCAGGTCAAATTAATGGAACATCTGGCTATGAGGAAGCAGCAGCACAAGGGATTATTGCTGGAATTAATGCTGCGCGTAAGGTGCAAGGCAAAGAGTCCATTGTACTTAGTCGCGCTCAAGGTTATATTGGAGTATTAATCGATGATTTGGTTACAAAAGGAACAAGTGAACCTTATCGACTGTTAACATCACGTGCTGAATACCGATTATTGCTTCGTCATGACAACGCTGACCTACGTCTTACACCGATTGGACATGAGATCGGTTTGATATCAGATGAAAGATATGAAAGATTTCTTAAGAAAAAGGAAACGGTTGAACTTGAAGTTGAACGTTTGCGTGTAGAGAAGGCGAGACCAAGTGAAGTGAATGCACTCTTGGAAGCATCGGACTCATCTCAAATTCAGGATGGTAGCAGTATGTTAGTTCTTTTGCGTCGACCTGAAATTAACTATAGTCATATTGAGCAACTGTCACCTTCGCCTTATGAATTAACTGAGGAAATGAAAGAACAAGTTGAAATTCAGATTAAATATGCAGGGTATATTGAAAAGCAAATGGCGCATGTGGAAAAGCTACAGAAGATGGAGAAAAAGAAGATTCCTGATTCTATTATATATGAAGAAATAAAGGGACTGGCTATTGAAGCACGACAAAAGCTAGCTAAGATTCGTCCGCTTTCAATTGGCCAAGCTACACGGATTGCAGGTGTTACACCTGCGGATATATCTGTCTTACTGATATATTTGGAGCATTATAACCGAGTAACTGCGGCAAGGGGGTAGATGATGGATACTATACAACTGTCATTTACCAGTCGTCTCCAGGAGCACGGGATTACGCTAAGTGAAATACAATTAAATCAATTTGAAACGTATTTCAAAGAGTTGGTCAGTTGGAATGAGAAAATGAATTTAACGGGGATAACCGAGCGGGAACAAGTATATACGAAACACTTCTACGATTCTATATCTCTAGCCTTCTTTATGGATATGAGTAAAGTAAAGACATTGGCTGATATCGGATCAGGAGCAGGATTTCCAGGCATTCCGCTGAAGATTTGTTTCCCAGAGCTACAATTAACAATTATTGACTCACTTAATAAAAGGATATCATTCCTTAAAAACATCGTAGAGAAGTTAAATCTCACAGGTGTTGAACTCATTCATGGTAGAGCAGAAGAATGGGGACAGAAACAAGGGTATCGAGATCACTTCGATTTAGTAACGGCTAGAGCAGTAGCAAAGTTAGCATTACTGAATGAATGGTGTCTACCTTTTGTACGTGTGGATGGGACATTTGCTGCAATGAAAGGTAGCGATCCTACGGAAGAAGTAAAAGAAGCGACATATAGTTTCAAACAATTAAAAGGTAAACTTAGTAAAGTTGAGAAATTCATTCTCCCTGTGGAGGAAGCTGAGCGACATATCGTTTTTGCTCAGAAGAAGGCTGCTACACCTCAGAAATATCCAAGAAGTCCAGGTGTTGCAGCTAAAGCTCCTCTTATATAAAAAGCCAATATAATGTTTCACGTGAAACATTATCGAAAAAAAGGACTATGTCTTTCCTATAAAGTAGGAGAGCGTATAGTCCTTTTTTTTATAGTATTAGTAAGTGAAAGTATCACGGGATACTCTGTTTCCTATATTCGCTCTAAACCGAGTACCGTGTTTGAAAAAGGACAGCTTAGCTGCTTCTATGTGATTTAATGAAACATCGCGTGATATGTTTATATAATCAGTAAAAAATGCAAATAATGGTGCTGATAGAATAGGATTATATCGAAAAAGATGATAGAATAGGTTAGAAGGAATCTCATGCAATACAATGCGGAAGATTGACTCTTACAAAAAAGTAGAATGTCCATAAATATACAAAACATAGGTTCTTTTTTGCTTTGTATAGTGTTTAGAAGGCTCTAAAGGCATAGTGGTCTGAAATGAATAGATTGATCCACAGTGATTCGGAGCTATTATGAAACTAGGTGGTAATATACGGAATGAAAGAACAATTTTCTAAGTTATTTGGTCTAACTGAACGGAATAATGCGGATGAAGTGAAACAAATTCCGGTTGAGGAGATCGTATCCAGTCCATATCAACCACGTACTATTTTTGATGAAAGTAAAATAGATGAGCTGTGCCAGACGATTAAAACATTAGGAGTTATTCAACCGATTGTTGTTCGTTTCCGTAATGACAAGTATGAGCTTGTTGCAGGGGAACGCAGATGGCGAGCCGTTAAGAAGCTTGGACTTGAGGTCATCCCTGCTATAGTCCGTGACTTTAATGATTCACAGGCAGCCTCTATCGCATTAATAGAAAACTTGCAACGTGAGGGATTAACATCCATTGAAGAGGCTGTAGCTTATCAGAATCTCATCGAATTACATCAATTAACACAAGAAAGTCTGGCCCAACGTTTAGGTAAAAGTCAGTCTACCATCGCGAACAAGGTTAGGTTGTTGAATCTTCCTGAAACGGTAAAGTTAGCTTTAATGGAACGGAAAATATCAGAACGACATGCACGTGCTTTATTATCACTTCCAACTGAAGAGTTACAACTTAAATTATTATCAGAAATTATAGCTAAAGAATTGAACGTTAAACAGACAGAAGCTAGAGTTGCTTATTATAAAGAGACTGTTCATGTTAAGAAATCAAAGCGTATATCATATTCTAAAGATGTTCGTCTCGCATTAAATACCATTAGACAGTCTATTGATATGGTATCTGGATCTGGAATGTCAATTAAGACGACCGAAAAGGACCATGAAGATCATTATGAAATTGTAATTAAAATTCCGAAAAGATCATAAGAGGTAGAAGCGAAATAGGCCCAACTCATATCTCACAGCCAACATGACGAGTCTAATATATTATTGAGGTGAAATAAGTGTCCAAAATTATTGCCATAGCAAATCAAAAGGGTGGGGTTGGGAAAACGACCACTTCCGTGAATCTGGGTGCTTGCTTGGCTTCCTTAGGCAAAAGAGTGCTTCTCGTTGATATTGATCCACAAGGGAATACAACAAGTGGAGTTGGTATTAATAAAGCTGATGTTGAGAATTGTATTTATGATGTCATTATTAATGAAGTTCATCCTAAAGACGCCATCGCTCATACCAATGTAGAAGGCCTACATATTATCCCTGCTACGATTCAATTGGCTGGAGCGGAAATAGAATTGGTCCCTACCATTTCTAGAGAACAACGGTTGAAGAAATCATTACATTTAGTTAAAGATATGTATGATTATGTTCTGATTGATTGTCCGCCATCACTCGGGATATTAACGATTAATTCACTTACAGCAGCTGATTCCGTGTTAATACCTATTCAATGTGAATATTATGCGTTAGAGGGCTTAAGTCAGTTACTTAATTCTATTAGGTTAGTTCAAAAGCATCTAAATACGTCATTACAAATTGAGGGCGTGTTATTAACAATGTTTGATGCTCGAACAAATCTGGGAATCCAAGTGATTGAGGAAGTGAAAAAGTATTTCCAAGACAAAGTATATAGAACCGTCATCCCTAGAAATGTCCGTTTGAGTGAAGCACCATCTCACGGGCAATCCATTATTACGTATGATCCACGCTCTAAAGGAGCAGAAGTTTACTTAGAGTTGGCAAAGGAAGTGGTTTCTTATGAGTAAGCGCTTGGGAAAGGGATTAGATGCTTTAATTCCATCACTTTCTATTAATGATGACGATAAAATTGTAGAAATCCCGTTGAGTCAGTTGCGTGCTAATCCGTATCAGCCGCGCAAAGAATTTAAAGAGGAAGCTATTCATGAATTAGCAGAATCTATTCGTCAACACGGTGTTATACAACCTATTATCGTCCGTAAAGTTCTTAAAGGATTTGAGATTATTGCTGGTGAGCGTCGGTTTCGAGCGTCTCAATATTGCGGTAAACCTACAATCCCAGCAGTTGTACGTAATTTTAGCGATCAGCAAGTGATGGAGATTGCTTTAATTGAGAATTTACAACGTGAGAACTTAAATGCGATGGAAGTTGCTGTAGCATATCAAGGACTGATGGAGCAATATTCATTAACACAAGAGGAACTGTCATTAAAAGTAGGAAAGTCTAGATCTCATATCGCTAACTTCTTACGTTTGCTGGCGTTGCCTGAGGAAGTTAAAGACTATGTTTCACGTGGAACATTATCAATGGGGCACGCAAGAGCTATCGTTGGAATTAAAGATACAGCAATCATTATACAGTTAGCTAAACAATGTGTTGAATATGAGTGGAGTGTTAGAGAGTTAGAGGAGACGGTGAAGAATTTAGATCGTAAGCCCGCTGAAACTCCAAAATCAACAACGAAGAAAATTGATCCCTATATTGATCATGTAGAGGAGTCACTTCGAGATCGCTTTAGAACGACAGTGAAAATTAAACAGAATAAAGATAAAGGTAAGATTGAATTGAATTATTATAGCAAGCAAGATTTAGAACGACTGTTGGAATTGTTGCAATAAGTGTAGATGGTGTAAATGCAGAGAGACATATCTGAGTTGGGGTGTGTCTTTCTGTGTCTTGAGGAGGTTGAGTCCAATGATTTACTTAGATCACGCGGCAACATCATGGCCTAAACCACCAGCTGTAATTCAAGCTATGAAGGTTGCGATGGAGGAGTCAGCGGCTAATCCTGGAAGGGGAAGCCACGCGATGGCCGTTAAGGCTAGTCGTGTTCTTTTCGAAAGTAGGATGCAATTGGCTAAACTGTTCTGTGTAAGAAATGCGAATGATATTGCCTTTACCAATAATACAACCCTTGCACTGAATATGGCGATAAAAGGGTTCCTACAAGAAGGAGATCATGTCGTTGCCACAATGGTAGAACATAACTCTGTTCGTCGTCCGTTAGAGTATCTGAAGAGAACGCTAGGGATTACGGTGGATTATGTACGAGTCAATGGAAAAGGTGAGTTGAATCTTCTTGATGTAGAGGTTGCATTGAGACAACCCACACGTTTGGTTGTGTGCACACATAGTTCGAATTTATTAGGAAGTATACTACCTGTTGAAGAGATAGGTGCATTAGCCCACAAATATGGTGCGATCTTCTTGGTGGATGCGGCACAGAGTGCGGGGATTCTGGATATTGATGTGGAGCGGATGAATATCGATATGATGGCTTTTCCAGGTCATAAGGGGTTGCTAGGACCTCAAGGGACTGGAGGCTTGTATATTGCTCCTTATGTAGAGTTGGAACCGCTTATTCATGGGGGAACAGGAAGCCAGTCTGAGGAGAAGGAACAGCCTTCTGTTCGTCCTGACCGTTATGAAGCAGGGACACCCAACACGGTTGGAATTGCAGGTCTACAAGTAGGAGTTAAAAAGGTGATTGAACTTACCCCTAAGCGGATATATAGTCATGAGTGGAATCTTACTCAACAACTTATGGATGGATTGGTCGATATACCAGGCGTTGCGTTATTAGGCCCCAATAAGGGAGATCCACGCACGGGTATTGTTTCTTTTGTGGTAGATAAGTATGACTCATCTGAGATGGCCTTTCGACTAGATCGTGAATACGATATTGCTGTAAGGGCGGGTTTCCATTGTACCCCTCTTGCTCATTATGCCGTACATACGGATAAAAGCGGTGCTGTACGTGCTAGTGTAGGAGTCGAGACGACAGAAATAGAAATAGACATGTTAATCAAGGCCATGAAACAAATGTGTAAATGAAACAGGAAAAGGAATGAAGCATCCATGTCAGATCTCAATGATTTAATCATAGAACATGTAGCGCTATATATTGGAATCATTATGTTTATTGTATTGGTATTGTTAATCTTGATGTTCATGCAATTATTTAAATTAAATAAATTGCGTCGTAGATATGAGCAGATGATGTCTGGCGATGGTGTGGAGAATTTAGAGGGTCTCCTAATTGATCTGAAGTTACAACTTGATCGGTTGCAAGAGGATCATGGTCAACAGCGAGAAACGCTAGAAAGTACGTTGAACAAGATGCAATCGGTAAAAGGGCATGTTGGACTAATTAAATACAATGCATTTGAAGAACGTGGTAGTGACTTAAGTTTCTCCGTTGCGATCATCGACGATCACTCTGATGGTATTGTTCTTACATCGATCTACAGTAGGGAGAATTCCTATATATACGCTAAACCGCTTAAACAAGGCGATTCAACATACACATTGTCTACAGAAGAGAAGCGAGCGATTACTCTCGCAAAGCAAACATTGTTGAGTGGGATTTCCACTCTTTAATCGCGGTGTATAAACTAATCGCAATAATATCAGATAAGCGCATAACTAAACTTAAACGTGTGTTCTGCAAAACAAAGTATTCCATGAAGCCGCCGACGTTAACGATTCCAGTTAGATGGATATCGCCTACAGGCGGTAATTGTTTATGTACCCCAGCTCCTGGCGCGAGAGGACCATCTATGATCTGGATACAACCAATACTAGAAGATTGTCCTAAACAGGCATCAATACCGATAACGAATGGTTGATGATAAGTCTTATATATAGAAGAGATATTGTCCTGTAGATTAACCGCATGGACAGGGTCTTCTAATGTACCGTAAATATGAAATAGTGGACTCTCATAACGGGATAATAAAGTGCCTACGAGTGGACCGAGACTATCCCCTGTAGATCGGTCGGTACCTACACATACTATAATAATAGGCTGACCCTCTTTTACCTGAGAAAGATGGAAGAGCAAGCGATGAGTGAGTGTTGAATGGATTTCAGGATCGGTATGTGGTATTTTTAAGCAAGAAGGTTGCTGATTTGGCATTGGTTTGGAAAGAGGACTCATAGGATCTTCCTTTCATTGGCAGATAGTAGTATCTAGTATATGGACGAAGAGGGTTATTTATACGTAGGTTCTATTGAATCTATTAATTTGGATGATGAAATAGGCTATAAATTAAGAAATGGGAGGCTGAATGATGGAAGAAGGGCTTCTTATTGCGTTTGATTCCACGCAGCAGGCGTTACGAGCTGAGATGTTGCTGGAATATGCAAATATTGAGATTGACTTGTTTCCAACACCTAAAGATGTTACAGCTGGATGCGCATTATCTATTCTATTCCCTAGTGAGGAGTTAGCTGTTGTTCAGAACATCATTGAACAAGAGAAGGTTGAGATCCGCGGGATATTTATGAAGAACAACTTAGAGCATTATGAAGCCATTTAGATGTAAGGAGGAACAGTCTTGCCATACTTGGATGTTGAAAGTGTAGATCCAGAGGCAGTCATTGTGGAGGTGCTGAGATTTAAGGATAAGGTATGGAACTGGCTAACGGATGTGGACATGTGGATGTCCGTTCTCATTGCAGGCATACGAATTATTATCATTATTTTGCTTAGTCGTTTAATAATTAAGATTGTATACAAGTTAATCGATCAATCATTGGCTCGTCAGGAGAATAGTAAGCTGAGAATGAATCCGCGTAGATTTGTGACTGTGAGTGGATTAATGAGGAATATTACTTCTGTGGCGTGTAACTTTATTATGGTTTTGATTGTTTTGGCTGAGTTTAATTTTGAATTAGCTCCGTTACTTGCGGGAGCAGGGGTGTTGGGTCTAGCCATCGGGTTCGGAGCACAAAGTTTAGTTAAAGATGTGATTACCGGATTCTTCATTATACTAGAGGATCAGTTCGCAGTGGGTGATGTGATCCAGACAGGTACTTTTAGAGGTACAGTGGAAATGATCGGCATTCGGACAACTCGGATCGTAAGCCATACGGGTGAAGTTTATATTTTGCCTAATGGAGGGATTACTACGGTGACTAACTTTTCATTATCTAATGCCTTGGCAATTGTAGATATCCCTATGAAGAATGAACATCATCTTGAAGATACGCTTAAACTTATACAGCGAGCGACAGAAGGGATGATCGAAGGTAGGATGGAAATGATCAGAACGCCTGATGTGCTTGGTATCCAAGCCTTAAGTACAAGTGAATATGCAATTCGTATTGTAGCAGATTGTCTGCCCAATACTCGTGACGAGGTTGAACGTCAAATTCAGATGGTGATTAAGCGGGCTCTTGAGGAAGAAGAGTCTTTACAATTAGGGCTGGTGGAACAGAACAATCCACAGTAAGAGAAGGCGGGAAGGAGTAGAAAAATGGAACGTAAAGTATTTCAATTAGGCGATGTTGTACAGATGAAGAAGCAACATCCATGTGGGAGTAATGAAATGGAGATCATCCGTATGGGGATGGATATTCGGATTAAATGTGTAGGTTGTCAGCACAGTGTACTTGTTCCGCGTGTGAAATTTGAGAAGAATATGAAGAAGGTTCTTCGTTCTACGATACCTCCGTCAGAAACGATGGAATAAAGGGCTTAGCGAGTAGTTTGTAATTGCAATTTCATGCTCTTCACGGTATAATAAACTCTGCTGTGGAAAGGTACCCAAGTGGTCCAAGGGGGCTGACTCGAAATCAGTTAGGCGTCGCAAGGCGTGCGTGGGTTCGACTCCCACTCTTTCCGCCATTACTATTTTTCCTACGTATATAAGACCTTCCACTTCATGTGGAAGGTCTTTTTTGAAAGATCAGGCTGGAATAAGTGCCCGAATGACACTTATTTATCAGGATAACCCAGTTTATTTAAATATGACTGAAAGCCAATGTGGTTTCAACAGATGTGAACCAAAGAAGGACCCATAAGGGCCCTTCTTTGTAGCGGTGCGTGTCGATTTGGAATTCATCTACAGTCACATTTTACAGTGAAACTTCGGATTTCCGGTGATTTGTTTGAAATACAAGAAAAGTTTAAGCTTTACGCTAATTCTTGCTTATATCTCTCACAGACACAGATTTCGACCCCCAACTTAATGTAAGGCTGATGTTGTATCTGCTTGACTAAGTAGTCCAACGGAACCACACCTCTCTCATGCACCGCTTGCTAATATTATGATTAGGTAAGAGGGATCTTATACATGAACTTAATAAAAATTTATTTTAGCGATAATTAATGTGACTTTCCTTTGTCTTTCATTTTCCACTTTCGATTCTGGTTGCTCGTGTTAGGGAATCGTTCTCCCTTTTGAAGCTTAACATGCTTAGGGTCTAGAATGGGAGTATCAATACCGATTTCCCCAAACTCCATGTAATGACCGTTCTTTGGGGCCTTGTCTCCCGGTCTAAATTCTGTATGTTCGCCCATTATGATATCCTCCTTGAAATAAAAATGGATTACCCCATTAGTGTGTACCAGTTACAAAGAATCATGTGTCCAATGATTGGACTTGCGTACAGCATGACAATTAGGTATAATGTTTAGGTGCGAGTTAACGCTCGCTCCTTGCTCCTGACGTTAGATCAGGGGCCGTGAGACCATAAGGAGGTGAAATGATATGCGCAAATATGAAGTAATGTACATTATTCGTCCTGATATTGAGCAGGATGCAGTCCAAGCTGCAGTCGAAAAATTCCAAGGCATTATCTCCAACGGTGGGGAAATTACAAAGCATGATGTAATGGGTAAACGCCGTCTTGCGTATGAGATTAAGAAATTTAATGATGGTACTTTCGTTCTAGTTAACTTCAACGGTACACCAGAAGTTATTAATGAACTTGAGCGTCTAATGAAAATTTCTGACGATATTATTCGTTATCTCATTACCAATGATGTTGCTTAATTCGTTTTTTGCTTTGTAGTTAAATCGCTTGAGGGAGGGGACTTAATTTGTTGAATCGTGTCATTCTGATCGGCCGATTAACGAAGGATCCAGAATTGCGCTACACACCTTCAGGGGTAGCGGTTACGCAATTTACGCTTGCTGTAGATCGTTCATTTACGGCTCAAGGCGGGGAACGCGAAGCGGATTTCATTCCGATCGTAACCTGGAGACAACTTGCTGAGACTTGCGCCAACTATTTACGTAAGGGCCGTCTGACGGCAGTAGAAGGACGCATTCAAGTGCGTAATTATGAGAATAATGAAGGTAAACGTGTATACGTCACCGAGATTATTGCTGATAATGTTCGTTTCTTGGAATCATCTAACCGCGAAGGCGGAAGTGGTGGAGGTAATACTGCAACACGTGAAGAGCCTTCAAACGGTGGCGAGGGGCGCGGAAATCAAGCCTCACGCAATACAAACAACAATCAAGATCCTTTTTCCGATGACGGAAAACCGATAGATATTTCGGATGATGATTTGCCATTTTAATTATGGAAGGGACTGACTAGCATGGCTTTTAAACCAAGAGAATCTGCTGATAACGATAAGAGACCGGCACGCCGCGGTGGACGTAATAAGCGTAAAAAGGTATGTTTCTTTACTGCTAACAAAATTACTCACATTGATTATAAAGATATCGATTTGCTTAAGAAGTTTGTTAGCGAACGCGGAAAGATTTTGCCGCGTCGTGTAACAGGAACTAGTGCAAAATATCAACGTGCTTTGACAATTGCTATTAAACGCTCACGTCAAATCGCTTTGATGCCATACACTACTGAATAGTAGTCTATACTTGTACATGAAAGAGACAGCTGCCTAGAGGCGGCTGTCTTTTTTTGTTTGAAAGAATAGACTTTTTTGAAGAAATGCATAAATCTATCATGCGTAGCTAATATATGAGAGTCAAATAACAGTGTCATTTATTGAGGAATATTAGCGAAAACACCAGAATGTTATATAATCTAACGCGTATTATTACATAAACCGACAAAAAACTAGAATAAGTGCTATATAATATAAAATCTCAAATACAATTATGGAAGTTAATGAAACATAATGAAGTGTATGCGGTTTTATTTTAAATGGAAGTTACACAAAAAATAGGTTGACGTGAGTTATTATAACACTGTATGATTTACATTAATTTAACAGAGGGATTAATTCCCTTATCACGCTATTATTGACCGTTGGTTTATTTCGCTTTAAAGCGTTAGTGTACTGTCTGACTATTGTGAATGCACAATGGAGGAAAATTTAACATCATGAAAAGCATCTATAAAGATTAGTATCAGCCATTCCAAGATGATCCGTAGGAGGGTGATTAATTAACATTATAGGATTCTTTCAGAATATGAATAGTTACATGGTGTTAAATAATCTCGAGGGGGACTTACTTTGAAGAAGAAACTATCAAGTATGATGCTAATACTCTTAGTTATGATTACCATTTTGTCAGCATGTTCAGGAAATAATATCGCAGAACCAGCTAAAGAAACTCCACCAGCTACTGAAACGATCAAGCCTGCGGAACCCGCAGAAACAGTAGAACCGGTAGCGACGGATGAGGGGAAGAATGATGGTGTATTCCCAGCTAGCGACCTTTCGCTGAACCCAGCGGCTGCTGCGAATCGTGCAGACACACTCATTATTGGTATGGTAGCTCCCAATGGTACATTTAACCCGTTATTCTGGTCTACAGCTTACGATAAATATGTTGTTGAAACCGTATTCGATAGTTTCCTTATCGTTCAAGGGGATGGGACGTACAAAGAGCATCTTGCTGAAAGTGTGGATGTTTCTGAAGATGGGTTGAAATATACATTTAAGTTGAAGTCAGGTATTAAGTATAGTGATGGAACGCCGGTCACAGTCAAGGATATCTTGTTCGCACTAAAAGTGCTTCATGATCCAACGTATGATGGAGAAACGGATATTCTATCTTTAAAAGTTGCAGGTGGTCAGGAATTTCATGATGGTAAGTCCAAGGATATTTCTGGTGTAACCATTATTGATGATAATACAATTGAAATTAATGTTACTGAAAAAACAGCTATTACAAGAACTGATCTGGGTGAAATTTACTTCATGCCTGAATCTTACTATGGTAAAGGGTATGAATTTGGTAAATTGGATTCAATTAAAGAACTGAATGATAAACCGATTGGTAGCGGTAAATACATCATGAAGAATCATGCTGCAGGTCAAGAAGTGGTATTTGAGGCAAACGCAGACTACTTTGCTGGTGCTCCAAAGGTGAAGAACTTGATCTTTAAGGCAACAACAGATGATACGAAGCTTGCGATGCTTCAAGCTGGTGAGATCGATATGGATATGGTTACAGTGAATGAGGATAATGTAGAAGAATTACAAATATTAGGATTTCTAGATGTTCATATATTCCCAACTAATGGATATGGGTATATTGCTTTTAACCATAAGGACAATAAATTCAAAGATGTTAAGGTTCGTCAGGCTTTAACAATCGGTCTGAACCGTAAAGAAGTTGTAGAAGGTTCTTTTGGTAAATATGCAGATGTAATCAATGTTCCAGAATCAAAAGTAGGTTGGGCTTACACAGATGAAGGTATTGAGTCGTATGACTTCGATATTGAGAAGGCAAAATCACTTCTTGATGAAGCAGGTTGGATAGTTGGAGCGGATGGTATTCGTGAAAAAGACGGAGAAAAGTTCAAGATTAACTTCTCCGCAACAGCAGATAACTCAGTTGTAGAGGCATTGCTTCCAATCATGACGAAGAACTACAAAGATCTAGGTGTTGATATTTCTTCAGAAACACTTGATTTCAATGCTATTATCGCTAAGCAAAAAGCTGGAAATTTCGAAATGTACTTCGCAGCTTGGGGCTTGACACCAGATCCAGATAACACGGTGTATACTTCTGATGGTGCACAGAACAATATCGGTTATGGTAGTGCTAAAGTAGATGAGCTAATGAGAAAGGGAAAAGTTGAACTAGATCAAGAAAAACGTAAAGAAATTTACAAAGAAATGTATCAAGAGCTTAATGCTGATCTCCCTTACATCTATATGTATCAAAGAAGAGATATGTGGCCTATTAACGGAAGAATTAAAGGGTTCGACCTTACTCCATATAAGAACTTTACGTATAGCCTGAACCAAGTGGAAATTGCACAATAATAATCATAGAACAAGAAGAATAGAAGAATAGAAGGATATATGCTCAGCCCCTAGGGGCTGAGCATATATCCATTATAAAGTCAGGAGGAATAATATGAGGCAGTACATATTCCGTAGACTGCTGCAAATGATTCCGACACTCATTGGGATCACTATGATTGTGTTTGCAATTTCCCGTATGGTTCCAGGAGATTATATTACGGCTAAAGCCTCTCCTAATATGACAGCAGAGAAAGAAGCACAGCTTCGTGAAATCTACGGCCTAGATAAGCCAATAGGTAAAGCTTATATTGACTGGGTGGGAAATATGGCTGTAGGTGATATGGGTGATTCGCTACAACATAAGAAACCGGTCACCAAGGTCATTGATACGTATGTTTGGAATTCCGTTGTCATTGCATTTACAAGTTTAGTATTAAGTTGGATTATTGCTATATTCGCAGGGGTGTTCTCTGCTAAATTTCAACATTCATTCTTGGATAAGATGATTACGCTGTTTATATTTCTCTGTATGTCGCTACCTTCGTTCTTCATAGGACTCCTACTTATATTAGTAGTCAGCCTAAATCTCGGGCTTACCCCTGTAGGAGGTATGACGACAGCAGGACTTGGGGCTACCGGATGGGACTATATCATGGATGTAGCTCATCATATGCTCCTACCGACTATTGTGTTGACGATGATTAGTACGGGGAGTCTTACACGCTATTTCCGTACCTCTATGCTGGAAGTCATCCGTCAGGATTATATTCGAACAGCGCGGGCAAAAGGGCTGAAAGAGCGAACGGTTATATTCAAACATGCCCTACGTAATGCGATGATTCCTGCGATTACTTTACTTGGATTTGAACTACCTGCTTTGTTTGGTGGCGCGATTATACTGGAGAAGATATTTATTTGGCCGGGGATTGGCCAAGTATATCTAGGATCTATCAGTATGCGTGACTATCCGTTTATGCTCGGGTTCACGATATTCCTTGCTGTACTAACATTGCTAGGCAATCTGCTCTCCGACGTATTATATGGAGTTGCAGATCCAAGAATTCGCCTGAAGTAGGAGGAGATTCAGTTGTCCGTAGACATAGCCATAAGGGAGACAAATGTACAAGTTACAACGAAAGCATCCTCTTCTCCATGGAGATTGGCGATGCGCAGATTTGTGAAGAACAGGTTAGCATTAATGGGACTTATCATACTAACATTTATGTTTATACTCAGTTTTGTAGGTCCGTTGCTATCCCCCTATAGTGTGGGGGACTATAGCATTGCTAATAAGAATTTAGCACCTCATTGGGCTCATTGGTTAGGTACCGACAAGCTAGGGCGAGATATTCTGCTTAGAATGATGCTCGCCGGTAGGATCTCTTTGACTGTTGGATTAGTGGCTACGTCCATATCGGTGGCCATCGGAGCAACGCTAGGCGCGATTGCTGGGTTTTATCGTAAAGGAATTGACGCGGTCATTATGCGTATTGCTGATATATTCATGGCACTACCGACACTGCCAATACTGATCATTCTGGGTGCGGTGTTATCTGATCTCAAAGTAGATTCTGGCAATCGTATATACTTTCTTATGTTGATCATTGGTGTTTTGGGGTGGACGGGTCTATCTCGACTTGTACGAGGACAAATTTTATCACTTCGAGAGATGGAATTTATGCAAGCAACAGAAGCCCTTGGATTACGTGATCGTCGTAAAATATTTCGGCATCTGATCCCTAATGTTGTTCCCATTATTATTGTCTCTGCCACATTGGGAGTGGCGGGAGCCATCCTGTATGAATCAGCTCTGAGTTTCTTAGGAGTTGGTGTAGTACCTCCAACGCCATCATGGGGGAATATGATCTCAGCAGCGAATAATATGATTGATTTCCGTAAAAGGCCATGGCTGTGGATTCCACCAGGAATGTGTATTCTTATGACCGTTGTTGCGATCAATCTTATCGGTGAGGGCCTTCGTGATGCCCTGGATCCAAAAATGAAGAAATAGGGCACCTATATGCTTAAGATAGGAGATGCGATATGGCTAAGAATTTAGTAGAATTCCGTAACTTGAAAACGCATTTTCATACATCCGATGGAATTGTAAAAGCGGTTGATGATGTTAGTTTTACAATTCGCGAAGGCGAGACACTTTGCGTCGTTGGAGAATCGGGATGTGGTAAAAGCGTCACAGCGATGTCTTTGATGCGGTTGGTTGAGACGCCTCCGGGAAAGATCGCTGGTGGAGAGATTTTGTTCGAGGGTAAAGATATTTTGAAAATGAATAAGCGTGAAATGAGCTTCATCCGTGGAAATGAAATCTCAATCATTTTTCAAGAACCGATGTCATCTCTTAATCCGGTATTGACTATAGGTGAGCAGATCGCTGAACCCATTATTCTTCATCTCATGATGAATCGTAAAGAGGCTCGTATTAAGGCGATTGAACTCATTGATATGGTTGGTATACCACGAGCGGACAAAATATATCATTCATACCCACATGAATTAAGTGGCGGTATGCGTCAACGGGTCATGATTGCGATTGCTCTTAGTTGTAATCCGAAGCTGCTTATTGCTGACGAACCGACTACTGCGCTAGATGTCACCATTCAAGCGCAAATACTAGATTTAATGCGTGATATCAAGGATAAGCTGAATACTTCCATTATGTTGATCACTCATGACCTCGGTGTCGTGGCTGAAATGGCTGACTATGTTGTTGTGATGTATGCAGGAAAGGTGATTGAAGAGGCGCCGGTATTGGAGCTGTTTAAAGAGCCTAGGCATCCTTATACGCGGGGACTCTTGAAAGCAAAGCCGATTATGAATCAAGAACAGGAACGATTATATTCAATACCCGGACAGGTTCCTAATCCGGTTGATCTAGGAGATAACTGCCATTTCCATGAACGATGCGAGTTCTGTATGGATATTTGTACAACGAAACAACCCCCCTTCCGTTCACATGCAAATAAGGAACATAAAGTAGCCTGTTGGTTATATGAAGAAGAGAGGGAAGTACAATGAACGAATCATTGCTGGAAGTCGAGCATCTTAAGAAGTACTTTCCCATTACCGGCGGAGTATTCTCGCGGACCGTAGGACATGTCAAGGCGGTAGATGATATTTCATTTCATATTAACAAGGGGGAGTCGCTTGGTCTTGTAGGTGAGTCTGGTTGTGGTAAAAGCACGATTGGCCGTACAATACTTCGTTTGCAAGAGAAAACTTCGGGAACTGTGTTGTTCAAGGGAGTAGATATTTATAAGCTGCGAAAGGATAAACTACGTAACCTTCGTCCGAAGATACAAATTATATTTCAAGATCCTTATAGTTCACTGAACCCAAGAGTTAAGGTTGGTGAGGCTATAGGTGAAGCACTCTTTGATCATGGCATGGTCCATAACCAGAGAGAACTGAAGGAACGTGTCCTGGAGACGATGAATATTTGTGGATTAGCTAGCTATCAATATAATCGCTATCCTCACGAATTTTCGGGTGGGCAACGTCAAAGAATAGGTATTGCACGTGCACTAATTATGAATCCTGAATTTATCGTAGCAGATGAACCGGTATCGGCACTAGATGTATCTATCCAAGCACAGATTATTAACCTACTAAGTGATTTGCAGCAGGATAAGGGTCTTACATACTTGTTCATTTCTCATGATCTGAGCGTGGTGGAGCATCTCTGTGATCGGGTGGGGGTTATGTATTTGGGATCTATGGTGGAGATGGCTCCGAAAAAGGAATTATTCAGAAATCCACTACATCCATATACAAAAGCTCTAATGTCAGCGATACCGATTCCTGATCCTACATTGAAGCGGGAACGGATTATTCTTAACGGGGATATACCAAGCCCGGCAAATCCTCCGACTGGATGTAAGTTCCACACACGTTGCCCTATTGCTGCAGATATTTGTAAACAAGAGAATCCTGAGTATCGAAATGTAGGTAATGATCACTTTGTGGCATGCCATTTTGTATAGGTTACATGAACTCTTTTCCCACCACATTACTTATATTTCCGCTGAAACGGGTGCCGTCTTTGAAAAAGGACGGCATTGCCGTTTCTACTTGTGTGTACTATTAAATAAATTTAGCGTTAAAGTCATTTTCCAGTTTCCTTTTATCGAGATAAAGTTTACAATAGTTTGGTATGCTCACTAATATTATTTATACTATACACGATAAGAAGGAACATAAACATGAAAAAAAGAACAAAAAGTTATACAATTGTAGCTATAGTGTTGGTATTGATTTTAGCGGGAGCTTTTACTTTTCGTAAATCTCTAGCTGTGCTTGCGTTTGATATCTTTCTGTCCGATCAAGTGGAGAACACATTGCAGGAGAAGTCATATAAGCCACTAAAGGAAGATGTAACTACTCCTAAGGCAGAGCCTATTGCACTTCAGAGTAAGCCTTTCTCGGTCTTACTGTTGGGAACAGACCAGCGTGACAATGAACCTGCGCGGTCAGATACCATGATTTATGCAGTAGTACGCCCGAAGGAATCGAAGATATTGTTGGTCTCCATCCCACGGGATACGTACACAGAGATTATAGGAAGAGGCAAGATGGATAAGATTAATCACTCCTACGCTTTCGGTGGCCAACAGATGGCGAAAGATACGATGGAGGCTTTACTTGATCATACGATTGATTATTATACTACGATTAATTTCGTTGGTTTGAAGGATGCTGTGGATGCAATTGGCGGTATTGAACTTCCCATCCAAAAGGATATTATCAATAAAGCAGCAGATCATGAGAAATTTACAATTAAGGCGAATCAGTTAGTCTACGACGGTACGGATGCATTAAATTATGTGCGTTACCGCGAGGATAGTGGCTTCAATCGGACAAAGAGACAACAAGTATTCTTAGACCAAGTGGCCAAGAAAATGATGAACGTGAACCAGTTAGCTAATATTCCGGAATTATTAGATATTATGGGTACTAATCTTCAAACGAACATGCAGCCCAAATTTATTATTGATCTAGCGAAACAGCTATTAACTGGAAGTGAACTACAAATTTCAAGCTATACTGTTATTGGTGAGAACATACGCTTGAATGGAATTTCCTATGAGAAAGCCAATGAGGACGATCTCCAATTTGCCCAAGATTTAATTGATAATTGGATGAATCAATCAACATCAACTTATTCATTGCTGATGCCGGAAGATCAGAAAACAACAAAGTAAGTTACTTCAGTCAGCAGCCCAACCGAGTAGGGCTGCTGATTTAGCATCTAATGGAACATTTCTGCGTTGTGAACGTATGAAGATAGTGAATTCTGTACCAAGATTAGGGAGGATCATTAAATATGAACATTGCATTTTTTCTACTTCCAAAGCAAGATGTGGTATGTTTGACTCATGAATCGACGTTGAGGCAGACGTTGGAACGGATGGAATTTCACCGATATACATCCGTACCTATGCTGGACAACAATGGGGAGTATGCCGGTACGATTACAGAAGGTGATTTATTATGGTATATGAAAAATTCTGAGGGCAAAGTGACTTTTGAGAATGCATCAAAGTTTCTAATAAGGGATATCCCTATTAAGATGAGTAATAAGCCTGTTTCGATTGATGCCAATATGGAGGATTTGATTAATCTAGCCAAAGTCCAGAACTTCGTACCCGTAGTGGATGATATGAATCGTTTCATTGGCATTGTACGTCGAAGTCAGATTATTGAGTATTGTGAGAAATTTGTATCCAAGGAATCGATAGCATCAAGCCGGGCTTAGTGTAGGAGTACTTTGTTTATGATATAATCAAGAATAAAGCTTTTTTGGGAGGTTAACGTGTCCAATATGCCGAAAGATTTGGATGTAGCCAAACGTGCTAAAGTGATTGAATGGCTGAAGACGGAAGTGGTCGACCATGTATCCCGATTGTTTAAAGCTCTATGGGAGGGCAGTACAGCTCGAGTGGGTGATAGCATCGCCAGCCTGATTATGAGCTCGTATATTCTAGGGCGAAGGCTGGGCGTGTCTTATCGAGAGATCGATGAGTTGTTAATTGACAAACTTAAAAAACATAAGCAAGAAGGACATCAATTGGAGGAGTGGTATCAGGATATCTCCACACTTGAAGAACATTTGCGTAAGAGGTGAACCTATTGAAATTCAGTTGGAAATCGTTAGCATGGACGGGAGTCTATTTGCTCCTTATCCTTTCATTGCTAACTAATTTATCAATCGTAACGGCATTTCTGTTAATTGTGCCGGTGATTGTACTATTTAACATATTAAGTATTAAAGGATTCTTGATCCATGTGATTCCGGTCTGGTTGGTTGCTTTATTCATTCATCCCGTCTATTTATTGCTGGCCTTGTATTTTGCAATTCCAGCAATCTTCATGGGGAGAAGTTACAAGAAGGGTGCGCCCGCTATACGTACCATCGGTGTTGGAACAGGTACGATTCTGACTGGGATGCTCTTGTTACTCTTTATTGGTACCGTTTTGTTCCAATTTGATCTTTCAGGGTATATGCAAGATGCCGTGAATATGACGATGAAACCGTTGCAAGACATGGTAGCGAACGGTACTCTTCCAGCAGAATTTGTGTGGTCTGCAGAGGAAATGAAGTTGTTGATGGAGATGACAATGTTAAAGATTCCTTATGCATTGATCCTTAGCGCCTTTATAATGGCTGTGATCACACATGTGATTGCTCGACCGATTCTAAGTAGTATGGGTTACCCTGTGACGAAGCTTAAGCCTGCACGGGAGTGGAAGTTTCCAAGATCTTTGATTTGGTACTATTTGCTTGGTGTCGTGATTGAAATGATGACGCTAAACTCAAAAAGCGGCTATTTAACGATGATTTCTGCGAATCTTATTCCTGTATTGAATATTTTCTTCTGTATCCAGGCTATCGGGTTCTTCTTCTTTCTAGCTCATCATCGTAAATGGCATTTCATTATTCCAATTCTAATCGCTATTCCTGTGTTGCTGTTTCCACCGCTGGCAATTATCGGTATTATTGACATTGCATTTCCATTGCGACAGCTAATGACCAAACCAAAAGGATAGGGTGGAGAGTCATGCCTAAATTTCTACAGAAACGCTGGCACGGCTACAATAGCGTATGGGCGTTTATGCTTCTCCTGCTACTTGTTATCTTTGTGACGTGGTATAACTGGCCACTTGGGATAGTTTGTCTGTGTATTGTAACTATTCTCAGCTATTTGATGTTAAAGACGGAAATGGCGTTCCGCAAAGATTTACTTGAATATATCAATGGTCTTTCATTCCGTATTAAACGGGTGGAGGCAGAGGCTGTAAGTATGCTCCCCTTTGGTATTGTGCTATACAGCGAAGATCGAACCATCGAGTGGAATAACCGTTACGTTAGTTTAATGTTTAAGCGAAAATCCTTGATTGGAAGCTCCTTACAGGATATGTTCCCTCAGTTGATGGTATCCATAAGTGATAAGAAAGAGGGCAGTAAGGATCAACTTAATAAGGAACATCATATAGAAATGCATTATGAAGATCGTCATTATCAGTTGATTGCCATTCCAGATGAGCGTCTCATCTATTTACATGACATTACGGAGCTTGTCGTACTTAGGTCCCGTTATGAGGATGAGAGGTTAGCTTTAGGCATGATCTCATTGGACAATCTTGATGAAGCCACGCAGGGGATGGATGATCAACAGCGAACGGCGCTTATTGCTAAGGCCGCTAATGAAATCACGTTCTGGGCAAGAACATATGACGTATATTTAAGGCGTCTGTCTTCTGATCGATATCTAATGATGCTAAATCATAAATCTTTGCAAGAATTGGAGAAAAGTCGATTCGTCATTCTGGATGACGTGCGAGAGATGACGGCGGATCTGAAGGTACCGATGACACTGAGTGTTGGTCTAGCCTTTGGTCCGGTGGATATTTCCGAATTGGGTGAGCTTGCCCAATCTAGCCTTGATATGGCGCTTGGACGCGGAGGCGATCAGGCTGCTGTGAAGGCTGGTCAGCGATTATCTTTCTATGGTGGTAAATCAAATGCTGTAGAAAGACGGACGCGTGTACGCGCTAGGGTGATTGCTCATGCCCTTCGTGATCTTATGCAAGAGAGTGATAAAGTGTTCATTATGGGGCATAAGTTGCCGGACATGGATGTGATCGGTGCCTCGATTGGTGTGCTAAAAGCAGCTCAAATGTACAATGTTGATGCTTATATCGTGCTATCAGGTAACAATCCGTCTATTGAACGAATGTTAGTTCAGGTGGAGAAGGATGAGACGCTAGTAGAGCGATTTATTACGCCCGAGCAAGCCTTGCAGATGCTCACGGGACATAGCTTGTTAGTCGTTGTAGATACGCATAAAGCGTCGATGACGATGGAACCGAAGCTTGTGCATAATGCTTCTCGAATTGTAGTGGTAGATCATCATCGTCGAAGTGAAGAGTTCATCAATGATGCTGTGTTGGTGTATATGGAGCCCTATGCTTCATCTGCTAGTGAATTAGTTACCGAGCTACTTCAGTATATCCATGAGAAAATACAACTTACTCCGATCGAGGCTACCATGTTGTTAGCTGGCATTATTGTCGACACGAAGCACTTTGCCCTTCATACAGGTTCGCGAACCTTTGAAGCTGCTGGATTCTTGCGTCGTAGTGGTGCAGATACTGTGATGATTCAACGCATGCTGAAAGAGGATCTCCAGGAGTATTTGGCTAAGGCGGAAATTATTAAGAAGGTGAAAATGGTCCATCAACACGTCGCACTTGCGGTTACGGGATCAGGGGTTGTTATTTCACAACTATTAATTGCACAGGTTGCGGATACGCTTCTGACGATGACCGATGTGATGGCATCCTTTGTCATTAGTGAGCGTCCAGATGGGTTGATTGGTATTAGCGCTCGATCTCTAGGACGGATGAATGTACAAGTCGTAATGGAGATGTTAGGCGGTGGCGGTCACTTGACGAATGCCGCGGTACAACTGAAATGCACAGTTTCGGAAGCCGAAGTGAAGCTAATGGACGTACTGAATCAAATTGAAGAGAAAGAGGGTTTATTCGAATGAAGGTTATTTTTCTAAAGGACATGAAGGGTCAAGGTAAAAAGGGCGAAGTTAAAGAAGTATCCGAAGGGTATGCAGCAAACTTTCTATTTCCTCGTGGGGTAGCGCGTCCAGCGACAGATGGCAATATGAAGACTCTTGAGAATCAAACTTCAGCTGAGGAAAGACGTAAACAACAGGAAAAGGACGAAGCGATTGCTCTTGGCAAAAAGCTTGAGGAAATGACGATTGAGCTTGCAGCAAAGGCTGGTGAAGGTGGTCGATTGTTCGGAGCGATCACAAGTAAGCAGATTGCAGAAGCAATGGCGGCTAAAGGAGTCAAGATTGATAAACGTAAGATCGAGTTAGGTGAACCGATTAGGCAATTAGGTGTAACTCAAGTACCAGTGAAGCTACATCCTGAAGTAAAGGCAACGCTTAAGGTTCTAGTAGCGGAGGGTTAAAATGGGCGGAGAGCAGTATTATGATCGAATACCACCTCAGAATCTAGAGGCTGAGCAAGCTGTTATTGGTGCGATATTACTACAGGATGAAGCTCTAATTACCGCGATGGAGCGTGTAAATACAGATGATTTCTATGATAAACCACATCAACTGATCTTTGAAGCTATGCTACAGCTGGGTGAGGATAATCAACCGATCGATCTAGTTACACTGACATCTTTGTTGCAGGATCGTGGGCAACTGGAGGATATTGGTGGTGTCAGCTATTTAGCGAGGCTGGCTCATTCCGTACCAACGGCAGCCAACGTGGAGTATTACGCGCAGATTATTGAGGAAAAGTCGATGCTGCGGCGGTTAATTCGAACAGCCACTCAGATTGTTAGCGAAGGCTATACGGGTGGCGAAGACGTCTCGGGTATGCTTGGTGATGCTGAGCGTAAGATTCTGGAAATTTCCAATCGGCGTAGCGGAAGTGGGTTCGTATATATCCGTGACGTATTGATGGAAGTGTTCGATAAGGTGGAATTGTTACATGAGAATAAGGGGGGGACGTCCGGAATTCCAACGGGATTCGTCGATCTAGATAAAATGACGAATGGGTTCCAGAAGAATGACCTTATAATTGTGGCAGCTAGACCTTCTGTTGGTAAGACGGCATTTGCATTGAATATTGCTCAGAATGTCGCGGTTCGCGCCAATGAGACGGTAGCTATATTCAGTCTGGAAATGTCAGCGCCTCAGCTCGTGCAGCGGATGATTTGTGCAGAAGCTAACTTGGACGCGAACGTGATGCGGACTGGGGATTTCAAAGATGATGATTGGGCCAAGCTCACGATGGGAATATCCTCGTTATCTGAGGCAGAAATCTATATTGATGATACACCAGGTGTGACCGTGGCTGATATTCGTTCGAAATGTCGCCGTCTGAAGAAAGAGAAGGGTCTCGGAATGATCGTCATCGATTATCTCCAACTGATTCATGGTCGTGGTAAAGCTGGAGAGAACCGTCAGCAGGAAGTATCTGAAATATCCAGAACGTTGAAGCAGATCGCACGTGAGCTTGAAGTGCCGGTAATAGCATTGTCTCAGTTAAGTCGGGGTGTAGAGCAACGACAAGATAAAAGACCTATGATGAGTGACTTGCGGGAGTCTGGCTCAATAGAGCAAGATGCCGATATTGTCTCTTTCTTATACCGGGATGATTACTATAATCAGGATTCAGAGAAGAAGAATATTATTGAGATCATTATTGCTAAGCAACGTAATGGACCTGTAGGCACGGTAGAACTGGTGTTTCTCAAGAACTTTAATAAATTCGTTAACTATGAAGGAGCCCAATCTGATCCTTTTGCAGGTTAATCAATGGGGTAATTTATTATATTACGCAATTAATAGTCTATTTCCGAACGATCACAGCCTTTATGGTGTGATCGTTCGTTTTTTATTGACTTCAAAAAAATGGACTGTTACACTATTACTGTTACTTTATTAAGCTGTAGTATGGTTTGAGCGCTCTAATCATATGCTAAGCCCAGGATTTATGATGTCAATAATAGGTGCAATGGCACCAAAAGGGGAATGAACATGTCAACTGTAGTCGTTGTGGGAACGCAATGGGGAGACGAAGGCAAAGGGAAGATTACAGACTTTCTTGCGGAGAGCGCCGATGTGGTGGCTCGATATCAGGGAGGTAACAATGCCGGCCATACCATTCTAATTGACGATAAAAAATATAAGCTGAGTCTTATTCCATCGGGTGTATTTTATGAAGATAAGGTATGCGTTATTGGTAATGGAATGGTTATTAATCCAGCTGCACTTATCGAAGAGATAAATTATATCCATGATCATGGATTTACTACGAATAACTTGGTCATTAGCGACCGTGCACATGTCATTATGCCGTATCATATCGTTCTAGACGCGCTCGAAGAAGATCGTAAAGGTGATCAGAAGATTGGTACGACACGTAAAGGGATTGGTCCTTGTTATATGGATAAAGTTGCACGTAACGGTATCCGTATAGCAGATCTAATGGATGCAGAAGAGTTCGAATTAAAACTTCGCCAAATGATGCAAGAGAAGAATCAGGTTCTACAACAGATATATGGTGTAGAACCTCTTGATGTGGAACAGACGCTGAAGCAGTATCTAGAATATGCAGAAGTGATTCGTCATTATGTAACAGATACATCGGTTGTATTGAATGATGCGATTGATGAGAATCGTAAAGTATTGTTTGAGGGCGCTCAGGGTGTCATGTTGGACATTGACCAAGGAACGTATCCTTATGTCACGTCATCTAATCCTTCTGCTGGTGGAGTCTGTATCGGATCTGGTGTGGGCCCATCGAAGATTCAACAGGTTATTGGCGTGGCGAAATCGTATACAACTCGGGTCGGTGATGGTCCATTCCCAACAGAGTTAAATAACGAGATCGGTGACTTTATTCGTGAAACAGGTCATGAATATGGAACCGTTACTGGTCGTGCTCGTCGTGTAGGTTGGTTCGACAGTGTTGTCGTACGTCATGCTCGTCGTGTCAGTGGAATAACGGGATTATCTTTGAACTCTTTAGATGTCTTGTCTGGCCTCGAGACGGTTAAGATTTGTACCGGTTATAAGTATCGTGATGAGATTATCAGTCATTATCCCGCTAGTCTGAAGAAGCTTGCGGAATGTGAAGCCATATATGAAGAGTTACCGGGTTGGAGCGAGAATATTACGGGTGCTAAGACGTTAGGAGATCTTCCTGAGAACACTCGCAATTATGTGAAACGGGTCTCTGAGCTTACAGGTATCCCGATTGCCATATTCTCCGTTGGACGTAACCGTGATCAGACGAACCAGGTTCTTCCGATCTATGAATCATAGAATGTAGTTGTTCAAGAAACATCTAAAGGAGCCTGCTGGTCACTTCTGTGACTGGTGGGCTCTTTTTAACATAAAGAGGCTGAAATAGATGTATATATGCGCTTAATAAGCAGGAAAAGTAGTAATCAAAGGAAATAGTTGCTAAATCTACAGTTAAAAATGTCGATAATGCCGAAAAGTGGAATTTTCAGTAATTTAGATGTAGGTTGTGCAATTAAAATTGGATGAAGAGGGATATGGCTACATTTAGATGTACTTAATGCAACTGCGTTCCTAGCAAAGCTAGGTACATCTAATTGAGGAAGGGTTGGTCGGCGTAAGGTGATTACAAGATGATGATAAAGGTTAAGTATAGGACCGATCATTCGACGTGAATGTCTTATTTATGGGATTAAACGCCATCCTTCTGGTCAATACTGCTGATGAGAGTATGAACATGGATATCGGATCATGGGGTGTGGAGGAGGATAAATGATGAAGTTTCTAGTGTGGTTGTGTAAGGTAGTCTTAACGGTAGTATTGGTCAGTACATTGACCATGTTCACAACAGGATGGGTCGTGAATACTTATCTTAAATCGATGTTAGCAAGTTTCAATATACAGCTTCCGGGGCAACCCATTGCTTTGGTAAGTATGTTACAAGGGATAATGGGAACCGAAGTGAAGGATACGAAAGTCTCCGATGAGAAGATAGAGGAGAAGGGGACGCTCTCAGAACCAGGAGCGGAACAAGCTCCTTCTGACAATGATGCGCCAGTTGACGCACTACCAGTGATGGGACAATCCTACACAGAGGAAGCTGCTGGATTGGGACAACAGGATCAGTTAGGGTTGGATCAACAAGTTGTGGTTACACCCGATGAAATGGTACGTAAGAAGGATGGTCTGATCACTAGTGACAAGGAAGAGATATTTAACATATTAATCACGAAGCTTCCTCAAGAGAAAATTCAGGAAATCACCATCGCTATGGAGAATGGTCTGACGGAACAAGAGTTGACTGAAGTAGAGAAAATCTTATCTGAATATTTAGATAAAGATGAATACGCTAAGTTGTTATCTTTACTTAAATCATAATTAAGATTGTGAATGTCATCTGTTTGTCATTTATAAATAAAGAATAGAATATTAACAATATCTAGAAATCCGCATAACAGCGGGTTTTTTGTCGTAGTTAGTAAAGGTTGAATTGCTTGCAAATGTTATGGTAAAGTAAACAGAGAGCTAAAGGTTAAGATTTTGAAACCTTTTGGATTTACTTATTTTTGGAGAAGGCTACTTAATATAAAGAAAATTGGGAAGTATAAGCATTTGGAAATAGAGGATTATCATTCAACTGCAAATAAAGATATGGTTGCAAAGGAGATACATGATGAAAGGTTTCAACGTTATACCCTGGTTAAAGAATACATGGAGTAGCATCACACGATTTGTCCTGCCTGTGGAACAGGCGGATGAGAGCCAAATGAAGAGATGGTTAACTATAACAGCGACAGGAATTGTGATAACGGTAGTTCTTGTACTTGCAGGCAACCAATATGTTAATGCTAACAAAATCGCTTACTATAATGTTTACGTCGAGGATGAAGAGATCGGAAGCGTCGAGAATCCAATCCAGATTGAACAATTGTTCAGTCAGAAGCGACAAGAATATCAGAATAAATATCCCGATGTGGAAATGATTCTACAGACGGAAGGTGTTACGACCAAGGCAGAAGAAGCTTTCAATGCAGAAGTGGATAGCGAGTTAACGCTTAAGAAGCTAGACAGCATGCTAAATGCATATGCTAAAGGGGTAGAGCTAAAGATTGATGGTGAGATCGTTGCGATTGTTAAAGACCAGGAAACGGTAGACGATATATTGAATCAGGTGAAGCGACAGTATGTACCAGAGGTAGCCAAAGAACAGCTTCAGTTGAAAAGGATGAGTAGCTCGATACCAACTGCTAACGTAAGTGCGGCGAGTGCGCCAGAAGAGTCAACTGTGAAATCAGTCAAAATCGGAGAAGAAGTGAATGTGACACCAATTAACACAGATCCTGACCAACTACTTGACGCAGAGGAAGTCGTAGCGCTCCTTACGGTAAGTAAAGAGGCTCCAATCGTATATACAATAGATGAAGGTGATACGTTAGGGTCTATTGCGAAGCGATATGATATTACAGAGAAGCAAATTTATTTAAACAATCCTGATGTTAAGGAGAAATATCTTCAAATTGGAGATACACTACAACTTAAGGTGCCTAAGCTTCCAATAACGGTTACAACGCTTGAGCAAATATCGGAAGAGATTGTGACGGCTCCGGCCGTTGAAATTAGAAAGACAGCGGAGCTTGAAGCGGGGAAATCAAAAGTAGTTCGCCCTGGACAAGAAGGACTCAAGGTCATGGAGTATTTGGTGACTAAAGAGAACGGTTATGTTGTCGATGAACAGTGGATCGGTCAAGAGGTCATTAAACAACCGGTCACCGAAGTGGTGCTACAAGGTACGAAGATTGCTGGGCAAGGATCCGGGCAATTCGCTTGGCCCGTAAGAGGTGCGACCATATCCAGTACTTATGGCTCACGATGGGGGAAACAACATAAAGGGATCGACATCGTCTCAGGAAACCGTACCATTATGGCAGCTGATGAGGGTGTTGTTACCTTCACGGGCAACATTAGCGGTTACGGTAAAGCGGTCATTATTAATCATAGCAATGGATACACGACATTGTACGGTCACTTGAAGAGTTACTCGGTCACTCAAGGGCAGACGGTAACGAAGGGAGGTAGCATCGGTGTTATGGGCAATACTGGACGCTCGACAGGTACACATTTACATTTTGAAATTCTGAAGAATGATGTTGCCCAGAACCCTATGAAATATTTGAATTAGTAGAGGAAGTTTGTTAATGGCATAAGAGCATGACCCTAATCGAGGGGCATGCTCTTTTTGCAAATATAAGATACTTATGAGGGTGTGACAGGCATTCAGGTGTGGTAAAATAAGAAGACGACTAACAACCGATTGATTGAAATATAAGGTGGGATACATTCATGCAGGGAACCATTCTAGTAGTAGATGATGAACAACCCATTGCTGATATATTGAAATTCAACTTAGAAAAAGAGGGGTACGACGTCATATGTGCATTTGATGGCATTACCGCCGTTGAATTAGCCTTATCTAAGAAACCTGATCTTATGCTACTTGATCTCATGCTACCAGGTAAAGATGGCATGGACGTATGCCGCGAGATTAGGGCAGCTCAGTTGCAATTCCCCATTATTATGCTTACAGCTAAAGATGGTGAAATTGATAAGGTGCTCGGATTAGAGCTGGGTGCAGATGACTATGTGACCAAGCCTTTTAGCACAAGAGAACTGCTAGCCCGAGTGAAAGCGCATATGCGAAGAGTCAATAAGATGGCAGCAGCATCGGAAGAGAGTGTAGCTTCGGAGAGGCAAGGTATACCCTTCTTTGACTTGTTTATAGATACGGATATGTATTTAGTATTCAAGAATGGTGAACCACTTGACCTGACACATCGGGAATATGAATTGCTGTTCTATCTCGTGAAGCATGCGGGTAAAGTGATGACGCGTGAGCACTTACTGCAAGCCGTGTGGGGATTTGAGTACTTCGGTGATGTGCGAACTGTGGATGTGACCATTCGTCGACTTCGCGAGAAAATTGAGGAGAACCCTAGCAAACCGGAGTATATACTTACCCGTAGGGGGCTTGGTTATGTGATGCGAAGTCTTAAAAACGGAGGTCTATAATGAAGCCGGCTTCATTATTTCGTACTGTTCAAGCTAAGCTTATCTTTGTGTATATGCTTCTGATTCTAATTGCCATGCAGTTGATAGGCGTCTATTTCGTGAGCGCGATGAAAAATTCACTTACGAGCAATTTCACGAATGATCTGCAAGAACAAGCAGAGCTTCTGTCCGTGATGTCCGCGGAGAAATTGGGAGGCGATGTTGAGGCTGGGAAGAATTCAGTGGAAAGTTTAGGCGTGATCATTAACAACCTGTTTAACCTCAGTGGCGTAGAAATTCAAGTCCTCGATGCGAGTGGGAAGGTACTGATTACCTCATTGTCTACCCATGCCGATTATGTGGGACGTAAGAACACGCAGACGGTAGTGAGCCGAGCGCTTCAAGGCATTAGTGATAATGAGGAATATGTGATTGATGAAGATAATGAACGCAAGCGAGTGGTTGCGAAGCCAGTCATTTATAACAGTAAAATTGTGGGTGCCGTCTATATCGTTGCTTCTATGAATGAATTACATGATACGATTGGACGGGTTAACAATATTTTTATTTCGGGAATGTTGATTGCGCTCCTATTAACGGCGATACTTAGCGTTATTCTGGCACATACGATTACCCAGCCTATCAAAGAGATGACACGCCATGCGACAGCAGTGGCAGAAGGCAGCTTCGATCAGAAGATGCCCGTATTCGGTAACGATGAAATCGGGCAATTAAGTGAAGCCTTTAATTATATGACGAGTCGCTTGCGAGATGCACTCTTACAGAATGAAGAGGAGAAGGAGAAATTAGCCTCTATCCTTACGAATATGAGTGACGGTGTCATTGCCACGGATGAAACGGGACAGGTTATTCTCATGAACCGTCGTGCTGGTGCGATGTTAAGTTTAGATGAAGAAGAGTTAGATAGCCGAGATATTACGATGCTGCTTGGACTTGATCCAGAGCAGACGGAATCTTTTGCTGAGGGATCTATTCAGAGTGCACTGCTTGAGATGAGTCCAGAAGAGGTGGCTACCACCTACAAGGTGCGTGTAACTTTCACCCCTATTCATCGACGTGAATTCGGGATAGCGGGTACGATTGCCGTATTGCAGGATGTAACGGAGCAAGAACAGCTGGAGGCATCACGACGCGAGTTCGTAGCGAACGTATCACATGAGTTAAGAACGCCACTTACAACGATTAAGAGCTACACAGAAGCTTTGGATGATGGTGCATTAGAGGATGCACAGTTAGCTCGACGCTTCTTAGGCGTGATTCAGAATGAAACAGAACGAATGATTCGTCTAGTGACGGATCTTCTACACTTATCAAGGCTTGATAATAAGGAAGCTGCCTTGCGCAAAGAACCGACGGATGTGCTGGAAATGTTGGAGGATGTGACGGATCGATTCTCTTTTCAAATGCAGCAGAAACATATTGAATCTAACATAAAGATCCAAGCGGGTATTGATAGCGTATTATTTGACCGTGACCAGATCGATCAAGTATTGGATAATCTTGTGTCTAATTCTCTTAAATATACACCTGATGGTGGTGTTGTTACGTTAGAAGCTAGGTTGACTGAGGACTATCAGATTGCAATTTCAGTACAGGACACTGGGATTGGCATACCAAAGAAGGATTTGGAGCGTATATTTGATCGTTTCTATCGGGTGGATAAAGCACGCTCGCGTAATATGGGAGGAACGGGACTGGGTCTTTCGATTGCCCGGGAAATTGTTAGTGCCCACGGTGGGGTTATGGCTCTCCAATCTGAATTTGGACAAGGGACGAAGGTTACCTTTACGCTTCCTTTAGTTGAAGATTGGGGTGTGATGACATGAAAGAGAAGCTGAAGTCGATCTTACTCGTCCTGTTGGTCTTGAGTAGCTTAGTGGAGAGTTATTATCTCATGTATCGCCTTCCGGGTGGTGATTCGGTCATTAAGTCTGCAGCTAAGTATCTCAAGGCAGAGGATATGGGACCTGAAGCCGATGTTGAGAGTCTGATTTATCCTGATAAGATGATCATTCATATGGGTGAAAATAAACATACCATATTTTATCCGAATTCAACGTTCTACAATCTGATCTTCTCTCGGCTTGAAGGTCGGAGCTTTGATAGTTTTCAGCGTCGTTCTTTGCAGGATCTGAATATCGCAGAAATACGATCACAGAATCCGGGGATTGAATTGACTTTCGGGGCTGGTGTTCCCGTGACATTATTGCAACGAATCATGCAGATCCATCCAGATGCTTTATTCCAAGCGGAGCAAATAGATCGAATCTGGATTTATAATGTTAGTAATGAAACGAAGGCACGTGCTTTGTTCTTCAGTACGGAAGGTGACGTCGTATACGAGGCAGGGAAAGCCGACCTTACGATTCAGGATGTGCAACAGCATGTCGATTTCGGATTAACATGGACCCCATATACTTTACAGAATGGGTTGTACTATATTCCTGAGACAGAGGTAGAGATGGTACAAACCAGGCTAAGTATTGATGCGTATACAGCGGAACAAATGCAACGCAGCCTATTCTTTGATCCCAGCATTACTCGTAATATTAGGGAGAAGAATGGCTCTGAAATATATACAGATAGTAAGCGGAGCTTGCAAGTAAGACAAGAACAGAAGTGGATGAGATATACAGATCCTGCGGCACTGCCGGATGGGGAAATTGATATGGATAAAGAAGTGCTAGCCGCGGTTGACTTCGTGAACGATCATGGAGGATGGAATGGGGATTATCGCTTAAGCCTTGCTGGTGGGGGTACGGATCAGAATGAGGTGGTATTCCAGCAATATTATGGTACCTATCCTATTCTATCAGAACCCCAATTTCAATATGGAACGATCAACCTTAACCTACATCAGGGAACGGTATCCACATACGAGCGCTCTCTCATCTATATGAAGTCTGAGGAAACGAAGAAGGACATGAAGATGTTGCCTTATGGGGAAGAACTGAGAGGTCGCTTAAAAGGCATCAGTGGACAATCTAGAGTAGTGGACTTGTATCCTGCTTACTTGCCTACACGTAGCGAGGAAGGGCTACTGCTTACACCTGTATGGGCTGTTAAGTTTCAGACAGGTGGAGTGATGGTGCTGGATAAATAAGTTGGGTGAATTGAATAGAACACAATGGGGATAAGGAGGGAAGGGAATGGATTGGGGACGGGCTAAAAATGTATTGATCTATGCTTTCTTGTTGCTAAATCTCGTGTTAGGCTATCAATTATGGAATGATGTAAGAGAACAAGTAAGCACAAAGCTGGATTACACCTCACTTGATAGTAATACACAGAAAATAATGCAGGAGAAGAATATACAGCTGCTATCTCTTATTCCTGCACGGACCCCAGTACTTCCTAAAATTAATTATCACTTTGTTAATGATCAGAATACGGACATCATAGAGCTAGAAACACCTGTGGATAGTAAGCTAGTCTTCATGGGTAATGAGTTAGTGAAAGCATTAGAGAGTCAGATCCCGAATTTCAAAGATTATCGTTATGATCCAATGGAGAGTGAGAACGGGGTATTTGTGTTCCACCCTTTAGTTGAAGGGGAATGGCCACTCTTTAATGATCAGTTAAAGTTGAAGCTGATATACAGCGATCGAAAGATAGTCTCGTATCAGCAATCCCCCATTAAGATGGTTTCATCCAATGAGGATGAACAACAGAAGGTGTTAACAGCGGTAGATGCATTAACTACTTTAATTAATAAGTATATTGCACCTAATTCCGTTGTGAAGGACATCCAGTTAGGCTATTATGGCGAGATGTTTGACTCAGAGAATCAGGTAGCTGCACCAGCGTGGCGCTTCACACTTGAGAATGAAATGTATTATGTACAGGGCATCAGTGGGGACGTTATTAGTTCCAAGACAGAGAAAGCGAAGGAGTAGAGTTATTGTTATGGGGATATCATTTACAGTGCTGTCGAGTGGATCGACAGGGAATGCAACGGTAGTCACGAACGGGGAGACGACACTGTTGATTGATGCAGGGTTTAGTGCACGACGGATAGATGAGCTTTTGCAGGAAAGAGAGTTAAGCGGCGGGGAAATAGACGGCGTTCTCATTACACATGAGCATTCGGATCATATTAAGGGATTAGGTCCTGTGGCCCGCAAATACAATCTCCCAATCTATGCGAATGAGAAAACATGGGATGCCATGAATAAATCCATTGGTAAGATTGCTGAAGAGAATCGGATTGTGATGGATAGTGGAGAAGTGAAAGATTTCGGCACACTCCGCGTGGAATCCTTCGGTATTTCCCATGACGCAGCAGAACCCGTAGGCTATAATTTCTATGATGGGGATGAGAAGCTGAGTGTGGCTACGGATTTAGGCTATGTCAGCGATAAAGTGAAGCGGGCTATCTCGAATGCAGATGTATTGGTGCTGGAAGCGAATCATGATATTGAGTTGTTGCGAATGGGCCGCTATCCTTGGAACACGAAACGTCGTATTCTAGGCGATATGGGGCATCTCTCCAATGAAGCTTCAGGAGAAGCGATGAGTGAGCTCCTGACAGGTGATACGAAACGCACATATTTGGCACATTTAAGTCGAGATCACAACATGATGGATTTAGCTAAAATGACAGTACGTGATGCGATGGAAGAGCGCGGGTGTTTCTATAAAGAAACGGATTTCCAGTTGTGTGATACTTATTATGATCGACCTACCCCATGGGATAAGGTGAGCAAGCGATGAATTAATCTAGTTCATCGGCCTTGATAGCCAATTCCTCACGAGTGAGAATTCCCTTGTCTACAAGAAGTTCAATGATTGTGCTTATGGCAAGGGTATTACGATAATGCTCGTCCTTCATATCTCCAAGCTTGGCCATCATGTGCACCATATCCATTGAAATATTTCCATTTTCCATGTATGAATTATTCCCTCCCTCGAACGGATGATTTACCCACTATTAACCAGTGAAAATAAATGCGAAAAGATTATGTAGCTAAGCTACATATGATACAATGAACAGTAAGAACATATACCTATAATCTCTATGAAGCTATGATTCTAGAATAAGAGACTTGTTATTAGTGTAGTCCGCTTTGTTAAAAATTATTCCATTCCGAATGAATTTCGACTTTTATTACTTTAAAAATGGCTATTTCAATTTCGAGAAGAATTGAAAAAGGTTCAAAAAGTCAGTTTTTCAGCACCGGAAAGACCGGCTGAATTCAATATTCGATGGCGAATACACTTCCTGTTATACTTCGTGATCAAAAGATGATTTTTTGAATTACCTCTTCAAAGTGATGTTATTTGGTGATATATAAAATAAAGTAGTTAAGAAGTGCAACTTTTAGGGTTGTAAAACTGTTATATTAGTGTGTGTTTAAAAAGGTTGAGGATTGTCAGAGGGTAATAACAAAGGGAGAGGATTTACTATGGGTTTGTTCGAAGATGGATTTTATTCGACCAAGGTATCAAGACAGAGCAAAGAGCATACCAAAGTAAAGCCCAATTCTGGAAGTTGGTCCAAAGCTCACCGCAAGGGAATGTCCACATTGCAAATATCTGTCATTAGTTCGGTGATCAGTGCAATGGTAGCTGTATTATTATTCAGTCTAGTTACTGGAGTGCCTAAATCAGCTCCTGAGGCAGCTGCAGTGAGCACAGTACCGGTCAAGATGGAGACGGATCCTTTTGAACGATTGATACAGGCAGCAGCAAAGGTACGTCCAACCGTCGTGAGTATTGCTAATTATAAGGATCTGAAGAAGGATGAGTTAGATTTAGATGAATCAGGTCTGGGATCGGGCGTCATATTCAAGAAGGAGAATGGTCTAGCCTATATTATCACGAACAATCATGTCATCGCAGAAGCAGATGAGCTGGAAGTGATGACGACGAATGGAGACTTGATCCGAGCAACATTGGTGGGTACAGACGTGGTTAACGATATTGCGGTTCTTTCTATTGATGGGAAGAAGATACATACGATCGCTGAGATAGGCAACTCGAGTACACTCCGGTTAGGAGAGACCGTCATTGCTATCGGCAATCCGTTAGGGTTAGGAGATACACTTACTTCTGGGATAGTGAGCCATACGAATCGGATCATTCCAGTATCGATGAATAAAGACGGCATATACGATTGGGAGCAGGAAGTGATACAGACAGATGCTGCCATAAATGAAGGTAACAGTGGTGGTGCCTTGGTGAATCTGAACGGTGAAGTGATCGGAATTAATACGATGAAGATATCGGATATGGGTGTTGAGGGACTTGGCTTCGCTATTCCGATCAAGCATGTGATGCATATCGTCGATGAATTGATGCTGACAGGTAAAATAACACGTCCATATATCGGAGTATATACGGTGGACATTAGTAATCCATTTGCACCGTTAGATGCAGACGAACGTAAAAGCTTGAAACTTCCAAGTAACGTCAAAGATGGCGTCTTGGTATTGGATGCTGTGGGTCCTGCACTAGAGGCAGGATTGAAGCTGAATGATGTCATTACGATGCTAGATAATGCACCCATTAGCTCAACGATGAAGCTCCGCAAGTACCTCTATAATGAGCGGGAAATTGGCGATGTTGTTGAAGTTACCTTTTATCGCGAGGGTATATTGAAAGTTGTTAAGCTAACACTTAGTGATAAGCCTGTGGAGTAGCAAAGAGAACCCTATGTAGTTTTTTGATGTGTTATGAGCAAATTCGGGTTATAATAAATGGAACATCAGCAGAGTGTAGGACAGAAAGGATGCTTTCATTCATGTACGTAGTATGCAAAGATCATGTAGAACTTGCGATCGACAAATTCGTTGATGAATATGAAGACGCACCAGATATTGTAGACTTGAAGGAGACTGAATTCTCCGACTGGGATCCGCCAGTGAAGTGTATTGAGTGTGAGCATGCTGCGCAGTATTTGGTGGTGTGAGAGAAGGGGCGTGAAGGTGGCGCCCTTTTTGTGTTTGTGGGGACAGTACTAAGAGAACGCTCCGAGAACGGATTGTTCTTCCGATCGCTGTTATCCCCGGATTTCTTTGAATTTACCGCTGTTAGCGGTGGAAATCCAGGGATAAAGGCGAACGCTTCGCTTCTCCAGTACAATTCCGTTCTCTGCGCTACTACGTACGATTAGCCTTACAATTACATGAGGACGCTACTTTCACGCTCGGTGGGATGGGCAGTAGGATTGGAGAAGACTTATTTCATGTGAGTCTTATTGGGCGAGAGTAAGGGATAAGAGCATGGGACTAGGATGAAGACAAAGAAACAGATAATGCTAAGGATGAAGTTAGTCTATGTAAGGGTACGGATATAGGTGTAAGTTCCAATAGAAGTACGAATGTAAGTACTATCAATACCAATGAGAGTATAAAGGTAAGTACTAAGGAAGAGATAAAGATAGTGAATAAGATAAGGGCATGATAAAGAAGAATCATAGGTGCTATTGCTAGGTATGGAAAATAAGAATTAAAGATAATAGCCGGGTACAATGGACAAGTACTAGTGTGAATTGTAAGGATGAGAGTATAGATGCGAGGATTAGGATTGAGAAGATCGTGAGAGAATAGGGTGTTATTAAAGTTAACTAGGCGTAGGGTGTTGTTGTGAAAGAATACATAATAAGTGGGGAGAGGGATTAAGGTGTTTATTCAGATTATTGGCGTTGGTAAATTGAAAGAGAAGTATTTAGTGTTGGGCATCCAGGAATATGCGAAGCGGCTTACTCCGTACATCAAGTTCCAGATGGTGGAGGTAGCGGATGAGAAGGCACCTGACACCTTGAGCGAAGCAGAGGTGTCTATCGTTAAAGAGCGCGAGGGCGAACGCATCCTCGCGCATATTAAGAGCGAGGCGCATGTCGTTGCGCTCGCTATTGGCGGCCAGCTATGGAGCTCGGAAGAGCTGGCCGCTGAGATCGACAAGCTCGGTACCTACGGGACGAGCCATGTCGTATTCGTCATCGGAGGGAGCCACGGGCTCTCCGATGCAGTACTGCGTCGCGCCCAGCAGAAGCTTAGCTTCGGGCGCATGACGTTGCCGCATCAGCTGATGCGGCTGGTGCTGACGGAGCAGGTGTACCGGGCGGTGAAGATTAATCGAGGTGAACCGTATCATAAGTAGGGCGAAATTTTTTTGGGAAGTATTACGGTTTGATCGAGGCTAAGGTACGTCATACATTGTATTTTTAAATTTCCATGTTATAAATCTATTCTTAGCGCCAGGGTCTTTCCTAGATGAGACTTCGTATATCGAATTGTTGACAGCTTTCGGCTTAGATAATCGTCGTATTAGGTAAGCTAAAAAACATCAAGAACAGTTCTTATGTTCTTGATGTTTTTTATTTATAAAGTAAATTATATTAAGATTAGTTGATTTGATAAATGAAAAAACTCGTAGGAGCCTGGGTGCCCAAATGGATACCCTTAAATTTCGTTCAACAGCGAAAAATCTGGTGCGGGGCAGGCTTTTGACATAAAGCGTATAGTTTTGCTGGTATAGGGGCAGATAGCTAACTGTACTTGTCTTGATAAAAAATTGAGTTTTACGCGCTATACTGATAAATGTAAACGAAAGGTAAAAAAGAAAGTGGCTTAGAGGAGGCAGGCGGGTGCACAAGCTGTTAATCGTGGACGATGATGAAGAAATTTTGTTGCTCCTGAAGGACTACTTTGAAATGAACAACTACACCGTGATTACTGCTGATAATGGGATGCAAGCATTGGAGAATGTGTCTAATACACCGGATCTAATCTTATTGGATATTAACATGCCGGACATAGATGGCTTCGAAGTGTGTAGGAAGATCCGTGATTATGTTTCCTGTCCGATTATTTTTTTGACGGCAAAGATAGAAGAAAGGGATAAAATCAATGCTTTTCGTATGGGCGGCGATGACTATATTGAAAAACCGTTTAGCATCAAAGAGTTAGGTGCGAGAGTGGAGGCGCATCTGCGGAGGGAACAGCGAAACGGGAACAAACAGAGCGCCATTTTCCAAGGTGAGATCGTTATCGATTACGGAAAAAGAAAAGTGACAGTCAATAATCATGCGGTTAACCTAGCCAAGAAGGAATTCGATATCGTTGAATTTCTCTCCTTAAATGCCGGCCTAGTTTTTGACAAGGAGCGCATCTATGAGTGTGTATGGGGATATGACAAAGAGGGCGATCCTATTGTTATCATGGAGCATATCCGTAAAATACGAAAAAAGATTTCAGCCTATACGGACAAAAAATGTATTGAGACGGTCTGGGGGGTCGGTTATCAGTGGGGAGAATAGGGAACTTGAGCCTAAAAACAAGTCTATTCTTGTCCATGGCTGTTGCGGTAGGGATCTCCTCCGTGCTGAACTATATCGCACAAAATGTATGCGCGAAGATTATCTGGGAGATCACCCGAAAATATACGGTCATTAACACGGGTACAGTCTTGGAGATAACCACCCCTTTTTCCGCACGGGATGAATCGTTAATTCAATGGCTGAAAGCCGCGGCTGGGGTAGCTCCGATCCTCATTTTTTGCTTTTTTATTTTTCTGGCGGCACGCTTTTACTACCGGATTAAGTTGGAACGACCGATGTCGTTGTTAATCCGGGGGGCGGAGGAGATTGCCCAACATAATCTTGATTTTGCGTTGCAATACGACAAGTTAGATGAGATGAATGATGTGTGCCAAGCCTTCGAGGAGATGCGCCATGCCTTGTTGCAGAATAACAAAACCATGTGGCGTGCGATGGAAGAGCGGAAACGGTTAAATGCTGCCTTCGCTCATGATTTGCGATCACCCGTAACCACGCTTAAGGGGTATTGCGATTTTTTGTTAGAATATTTTCCTGATCACAAAATTACCCCGGAGAAGACGGAGAAGGTTCTGCAATCGATATCCGGAAACATTTCGAGAATTGAGCAATATATCGTTGACATGAGCAGTTTGCAACGGTTAGAGGACATTCGTCTGCAGATCCATTATGTGAAGGCGGAAAGATTGCAAGAGGTATTACAGGACACGTTGCATAGCCTTATTCCTGAGGGACGGCATTCATTTACATTGATGTTTGATTTAGATGAATCGGTTATCCCATTAGATGACAAGCTCGTTCTGCGGGTCGCGGAGAACCTGATCTCCAACGCGGCACGCTATGCAGACTCAAGCATTACGGTTAAGTGCGGAACAAAAGCCGGATTATTGACGATTCAAGTCCAGGATGATGGTAGAGGTTTTAGCAGCGAGGGATTAAAAATGGCGACAAAACCATTCTATTATGATAAATCGGCTACAAAAGGACAATCTGGAATCGGGCTATATATTTGCAAACTGTTATGCGAGAAACATGGCGGTAATATTGAACTTGCAAACGGAGAAAATGGAGGGGCGTGCGTAACGGGAACTTTTCAGTTAGGGTCTTGATCAATTTTGGCGGAAAGGAGCGTGCAAGAAAATGAAACAACGCATTATAAAAGGGTTAGTATCTATCGTTTTTATCCTCTATATTGCCGTGTTAATTAAAATTATTATGTTAAAAACCATTTCGTTAACGGATCTCGTTCATGGGAACATGCATGGGTATCGTTCGTATAACTTCATTCCTTTTCAAATTTTCAAGGATTACCAACCGATGCTCCGGTCTTCCGGTTGGTTGCGGGGCATTTCGAATATCCTCGGAAATATGGTCGTATTTATTCCTTTAGGGTTATTACTCCCTGCTTTATTTGGGAAGATGAGAGAAAGAGTAGTCATTCCCGTTATCATCGCATGCGGCTTAAGCGTCTTATTTGAAAGCTTACAGTATGCATTGACGCTAGGCAGCGCGGATATTGACGATGTGATTCTCAATACTTTAGGCGGTCTCATCGGCGTCTTGATCTACCGATTGATTGCCCGCGGCGTTCGTCAGAACATCGTGATGATTCACCGCATCGTGCTCCTGCTCATCGTCGTTAGCAGCGTTCCTGCCTATTTTGTTGCAAAAGAGGAATTCGGGAATCTACTCGGGTTAACGAAATTCGAGGCCGTCTACGTGGGAATGGAAAACATCCCGACACAGGAAGCGGATGGCGAAGGGACGCTCATTCAGATCACCGGTCAACGTCTGGAATATTATAACGGGATATTATCTAGTAATGAGACGACGAATTCGTTCTTAAAAAAGCAGGAAGCTTTGATTACGGAGAAAACGAAATTATATGTTCGTACTATTGAAAGCTCCAAATCGAAAGCTGTGTTTCGTTACACGGAGATTCGGCCTGAGCCCGATGAACTAAGCCGGATCGAACAAAAGGCAACAATCACACTCTGGCTGGATCCGAAGACTGGCAATCCGGAGGTCATTGTCTTTGCTGCCCCGCTAAAGATGGAGGGCGGCCAGATGAAAGTACAAACCGATCAAGTGTCGAAAACGGAAGAACAGGATCTGACTCATGATATCCCCGCTCAGGGAGTTCCCCTTAAGGAACCCCTCTCTGAAGATGTCCCATTGGAAGAAGTGAATGGCAGCGTATTGGAAGTACAGGATATCGGCTTTGTTCTCAATCTGGCAACAGTACAGGATCTAGAAGACGGAACATCCATCATGTCGACTGGGATCGGTAAAAACGTAAAAAAAGTAACGATTGAGTTAACGGCGAAGACCACCTTCACGCGACGCATATCCAAGGATAATGGAATGACCTATAGAGATGAAGTTGCGGAACGCAAAGATTTGGCTGTGGATCAGACTGTTATGATTACTGGCATGCGAAAGGGAGAAACGTTTATTGCTCAATCCATCATCATTTACAAATTTCACTAGATGAAACATCGTGATGGAAGGGCATCTTTTACGAGGTGCCTTGGTAGCAGAGAATGGGGTCGAGAATAATGAATAATAGTCCAGGCATTTTAATTTATCAGCAGATATATTACCTCGATTTCGCCTTACAGATGTTACGGTGAACCGTATCACAAATAGGAATTTTTTTATTGCAGCTAGTGCAGGGATGTTGAAGAACTTAGTAGTATAATAAAGGAAGTTAGTTTTAAATAGCTAAAGAATCTTTATTGAATTTCTGTTGGAGGGTGGGGTTAACGGTATGAGAGTAAAATTAGAAGGAATCACTGTTTTGGCGCTTGATGTTCCTGGATTGACTAGGTTTTATCGGGATGTTCTAGGATTTAAGGCTATTGTTGAAGAGCGTAAAGGGCAGGCCTTTGAGCTTAACTTCGAATGTGATTCGCCTGAGGATGTCCACGTTAAGTATGATGATATTGTTTCAAAAGGGGCTACGGGGATAACAGCTCCGAAGTCGATGTCTTGGGGACACACTACGGGTTTCTTTGCAGATCCGGAAGGAAACATTCATTCTCTCTTTGCGATTAACCGCTCTGTTTAAACTATGAAGGGCACCTGATGGGTGCCCTTTAATTTCGCCCTATAGATTTTACGATGAACCATATCACAAATAAATTAAAACGCACTCATTTCCAATTTTATAACGAATTTATGTTGTTTCATGGAAAGTGTTGTTTAGAATGAGAAAAGGTACTATAATAACTTGTGGTTTAAAACAAGTTAATTAACTTTTATAGATACTTGTAAGTGTTGTTGTTATTAAGTTAGAGTAATGTGGAATGGTAATTTGTATATTTTTTTGACTAAATTGAAATCGATTTCAACTCATTCATAAAATGTTTTCCATGAATTTAACAATCCACTATAGATCCTAGTAAATAACAACACAGAGAACCAAATAAATATAAGTGGAGGATGTAATGATAGCTGAACAGTCTGAAAAAATGAGTGGTGTAAGTACAATAAGACAACTACCTAAACTTCCAATTAGTATGATTTGGATGATAAGTTTTGGTTTCTTGGGTGTACAAATGGCGTTTGCTTTACAAAGTTCAAATATGGGGCGTATCTTTCAAACGATTGGTGCTGATCCTCACTCATTAGGTTTTTTCTTTATATTACCTCCGCTTGCGGGGCTAATTGTTCAACCTATAGTAGGTTACTTATCGGATAGAACTTGGTTTCCCAGATTAGGAAGACGTATTCCTTATTTAATTGTCGGTGCTATAGTCGCCGTCATTGTTATGTGTCTACTACCCAATTCAGGTAGCTTTGGATTTACATCAGTAGTAGCATTGACTTTTGCAGCCGTTACTATTTTATTCATGGATCTTGCTTCAAACGTAGCTATGCAGCCATTTAAAATGATGGTTGGTGATATGGTCAATGAAGAACAAAAGGGTTTTGCCTATTCCATTCAAAGCTTTCTTTCTAATAGCGGTGCTGTACTAGCTAGTATTTTTCCGTTTGTTCTTACGTTTCTAGGTGTCTCAAACACAGCACCTGAGGGAGTTGTACCACAATCAGTAGTCGTTTCCTTCTATGTAGGTGCAGTTATTTTAATCATTTGCAGCGTATTTACTGTATTAAAAGTTAAGGAGTATTCACCCGCTGAATATGCCGCATATCATGGAATAGCACTTAAGACGAAAAGAGAAAAAGTAAGCATGATTGCTTTACTTCGCAAAGCTCCTAGAATATTCTGGACGATTTCTTTAGTTCAACTATTTTGTTGGATGGGTTTTCAGTATTTATGGACGTACGGTACAGGAGCAATTGCAGACAATGTTTGGAATACAACTGACGCATCTAGTGCAGCCTACCAAACAGCAGGTAACTGGTTTGGTATTCTTTCTGCTGTACAAGCCATTGCCGCAGTAATTTGGTCACTTATACTGTCACGTATTTCCAATAATCATCGCAAAATTTGGTATGCATTAAGTTTATTAATTGGTGCAATTGGATTTGGCACTATATTCTTTATCGAGAATCAAGGTGTATTACTTGTTTCATTCTTCTGCATTGGTATTGCATGGGCAGGTATGATGATGTTCCCATTCACAATGTTAACAAATGCATTGTCAGGTGAAAATATGGGCACATATTTAGGTCTATTTAACGGTAGTATTTGTATACCTCAAATTATTGCTTCTTGTCTTAGTTTCGCGTTGTTCCCATTATTAGGTGCTTCAATGCCAGCTATGCTTTTAGTTTCAGGTGTGTTACTTGTATTAGGATCGCTATCTGTTGTGACTGTTAAGGAAACTTATTTAAGTTAGGTAGTGTTTTATTACACCATACTATAAGTAAGCACATCGCTAGAATTATTTGAAGCGTCAATGAACAATTTAATGTTTTTGACGTTTCTTTTTTATCTTTGTAAACTTAGGCTATAGATTTGTTGTCTCCTTCAGGAATATAATTGGATATACAAATATAAAACTGATCTCTAACAATCCACTAAAATAGTTTAGTATGGAGTGAAATATATGCCTAATATTAACGATGTTGTCCGCCTTTCAGGAGTTTCAAAGTCAACGGTGTCTAGGGTAATAAATAACTACCCGCATATAGCATCAGATAAAAGAGAACGTGTTTTAAAGGTCATGAAGGAAATAGGATTTATACCGAACGTAGCAGCTCAAAGATTAAGAGGGTTAAATGGTACTATAATTGGCGTAATTGTCCCTAGAATAATTAATCCGTTCTTTTCTCACCTAGTGGAAGCGATTGAAAAAGAAGGTTATATAAGAGGATATCAGACGATTATTTTTCAAAGTCATGAAGATAGTGAGCGTGAAATAAATTTTCTGAATTTAATGAAACATAAACAAGTTGATGGCGTCATTATGACGGCATATGAAAATGATTGGAATATAATAAATAACTATTTGAAATATGGTCCGATTGTCATGTGTAACGAGTATTTATCTGAACCAGTCGTACCAACGGTAAGAGTTGATCAATTTATGGCTTCATACGAAGGTGTAAAACATTTAGTTAGCCAAGGACATCGAAAAATTGCTTATTGCACAGGCGGCTTATTTAGTCAGTCAGGAAAAGATAAAGACAGAAATCAAGGATACCAGAAAGTATTAACAGAAGCTGGAATCGAAATCAATCCGAATTGGATTTTTATAAAGCGACATACCGTAGAAGATGGTCGAAAAGTATTGCATCAAATTTATGATATGCAGGATAGGCCGACAGCTATTTTCACAGGAAGCGATGAAGTTGCAGCAGGTATAATCATGGAAGCTAGAAATCAGGGGATACGTATACCAGAGGAACTTGCAATCATTGGATTCGACGATCAACCTTTAGCACAAATGCTATCACCAGAACTGACTACGATTAAACAGCCTGTCAGTGAAATGGGCTATACTGCAATGGATTTAATTATTAAGCGATTGGAAGGTAAAGATGTTGAAAATAAGATGTTTACATTACCTTTTCAATTAGTGGCCAGAAAAACAACATAAATTTATAAAAGTGAAATATCCGCTATCTATAATCAATGTCGGATTTTAATTCATTTGGTGCCGTTTGTTGAATTTCAATTGAAACCGATTTCGAAAAAATGGTATAATAAAAATAATTATGGATATGAAATTTAATGTTATTATAAAGGATATTTAGAAGTAAATATTTATCGAATCAAATTGAAATCGTTCCCAATAACTAAAGACATTCAGTAGTAATCAATAGGGTGGATTCCAATGAATGTATTTAACTGAACATATATGAACAACTGGGAGTTACTCATTCTAGCTTTATATTTAGGAAATGTGAAAGTGAGGAAATAAGTATGAAACAAACATGGTGGAAAGAAGCAGTAGCTTATCAAATTTATCCACGTAGCTTCGTTGACACGAACGGTGATGGTATTGGTGACTTACAAGGTATAATAACAAAGCTTGATTATCTAAAGGATCTAGGAATTGATGTCATTTGGATTTGTCCAATGTATAAATCTCCAAATGATGATAATGGCTATGATATTTCTGATTATAAAGATATCATGGCTGATTTCGGTACAATGGCTGATTTCGATGAATTACTAGAACAAGTACATGCTCGTGGTATGAAGTTGATTTTGGACCTTGTTATTAACCACACATCCGATGAACACCCTTGGTTTATTGAATCAAGAAAAAGTAAAGATGATCCATACCGTGACTATTATATTTGGAGAGATGGTAAAGACGGTAAGGAACCGAACAACTGGGAAAGTATTTTCCACGGTTCAGCATGGAAATATGATGAGTTAACCGATCAGTATTTCATGCATATCTTCTCTTCTAAACAACCTGACCTTAACTGGGAAAATCCAGTAGTACGAAAAGAACTAATTGATACTGTAAACTGGTGGTTAGATAAAGGTGTGGATGGATACCGTGTAGATGCGATTTCACATATTAAAAAAGCGCCTGGTTTCCCTGATTTACCGAATCCAGATGGCTTAGACTATGTATCTTCATTCCCGTATCATCTAAATCAACCAGGCATTCAAACTTTCTTAGAAGAACTTCACCGTGAGACCTTTGCAAAGTATGATATTATGACTGTTGGTGAAGCTAACGGTGTAACAATCAACGAAGCAGAAGACTGGGTTGGCGAGAAAAACGGTAAGTTTAATATGATTTTCCAGTTTGAAGCGAATGGACTTTGGGGTCAAGAAACTGATGGTAAGTTAGATTTATTGGAACTGAAAAATGTGTATACCCAGTGGCAAAATGCCTTAGAAGGTGCAGGCTGGAATGCGTTATTCCTTGAAAATCATGATTTACCACGTTCTGTATCTGTATGGGGCGATGATAAAAATTATTGGTTAGAATCATCTAAAGCACTGGCTACATTATTCTTCTTTATGCAAGGAACACCGTTTATTTACCAAGGTCAAGAAATTGGTATGACGAATACGAAATTTGACTCTATCGATGATTACAACGATGTATCTGCAAAAAATGCTTACCGTATCGGAATTGCCGCTGGTAAAACGCATGAAGAAATTATGGCACCGATTTGGATTAATGGACGAGACAACTCTCGTACACCGATGCAATGGACGGCTGGAGAAGGTGCTGGCTTTACAACAGGTACACCTTGGTTGAAGCTAAATCCAAACTATAAAACAATTAATGTTGCTGCAGCGGAACAAGATAAAAATTCTATCTTAAGTTATTACAAGAAGATGATCAAGTTGCGTAAAGCTGATAAGATATTAGTATACGGTAAATACGACCTAATCCTGCCTGACAATGAGCAAGTTTATGCGTATACGCGTGAATGGAATGGCGAAAAAGCAGTTGTTATTGTTAATATGTTCAGTAAAGAAGTACAGATTTCATTACCTGAGCAGTTAAACAACTACAATTTTGATTTAGTATTAAGTAATATCAATAAATCGGATTCATATGAACAAAGTATGACGCTTGCACCGTATGAAGCACGTATTTATCGTTCGAAATAATGAAGACATCAAAAAGAAGTCTAAGTTAGTGAATGAAATGTCCCCAATAAGATAGACACTTTAAAATGGTCATCTTATTGGGGATTTTTTGTCTTTCTCCCTTAACTACAGCACCATCCCCAACTACAGATTCATCCACCGACACATTGTCATACCATTCACCTACCGCAAGGTTGAGCACTAGATAGAAATACTCGTCAAAGGGCATAATGTCTGGTTGCTGGCGACGCTCTGCGTAGCAACGTCCATCTACTAGCCAGCGGATCGAGTTGGCATCCCATTCTAGCGCATAATCATGAAATTCGTTAATTGTACTGTTTTCAAGTTGGTAGGAGAACTCATCGGTCACTTTATGGTCCCAATCTTTCCCGTAGTGCAGCGTACCAGATACTTGCTTAGGCAGGCGGCCTTTCGCTTCCATAATATCGATCTCACCGGAGGCGGGCCAAGGGCCATAAATCTCTTGCTGTGGAAGCAACCAGATCGCAGGCCATAATCCCTGTCCTAAGGGCAGCTTTGCGCGGATAATTAGTTTGCCGTAGCAAAAAGAAAGATGGTCCTTAGAGTCCAAACGAGCGGATGTATAGGCAAAGTTGCGACCGTCTACTTCTATTGATTCGCGGCGTGCACATAAGTTCAAGCCAAATTCATTGATATATAGGTTGTTAGAATTCCCCGTGTAAAACTAACAAAAATGTAACGGACTATGGTGTGCATGCTTACTAATTATACTGATACAGATGTTATTGCTCCACAAGTTGTTTCGGCTAATGACCACATTGTTATATTATGGTCCACAAAAGATGACACAATTTATATGGTATTATCAGAAGATGGGAAAATTATTACCCCTGCAACATCACTCGGTGGACTACCGTTAAATTCATTTGAGCGCCCAGTGTATTATGATGGCGCCATTTATTGGGTAGCTGTCAATAATGGTAGATTAAAAATTATGAATATTAAACCTTGAAAATTCTTTAATGGAGAAGATGAGTACCAAGAAGTCATTATCTAGAAGCACACCAATTCGGTACAACGAAATGCTACCTATATGGATCTCATCGGCATAACAGCCATTACAACCATGTATATTCATCTTATCTAAAATGAAAGTTGTATCAGTACACACGAAAAAGATCCAATCACCTAAAATGACTGGATCCTCAATAATCAACTAAAATTCAAAATCAATGGTACCATTTTCGGTCAATTCAAACGGACCGGGTGTGACATCTGCATCAGGTCTCTTTATTCCGAAAAAGTCGGAGTCAAAACGATATGGAGTGCTGTCCGGTTCCTCATACTTCATATCGGCGTGATAAGTCTTGCCAAGCAGGCCGGTGGTAACCAACATTGCAGAGGCTCCCCGAAGCAATTCGGGCTCATTGACCTGAATTTGCACCTTGCCTTGTGCAGGATTTATCTCAACTTTTATGCCCGTCTGCGCATAGATCTTCGCATTGGATTCATGACGACTTGGAACCGAATTGTTAAGATATAAATTTCCACCCATAGCCACCGGAAGTACAGCATTTCCTATAAAGAAATCCTTTGCGGCATCGCCAAGCTCAGCAAGCTCTTCTTTGGTGTATTCCCACCATTTCTTATCTTTTGCATCAGGATGTTTGTCGTAGCCCCCCAGTCCCACAGCATGCAGATAGCAAATGGAATTGTCCGGAACACCATCCATGATCGTCTTCCCGTCACCTCCAACTTCATCCCTTGGTTTAAGTGGAAGATGCTCAAAAAAGGTTACGGGAACAGGTTCCTTATTAGCAACACTATCCCCCAAAAAGATATTGTTGTAGTACCTGTCATCGCCTCCAGTGATATTGGAGTATCCTGCCATTGCCGTCTCGTGAGGGAAGTGATACGGCGTAGTACGGGTAATCTCGGAACGAACGACAAACCTACCTGCAAACAAGTTATGGGCAAATGCTCCACCTTGTGCCATATTCCTGAAATTCATGGGAGAGAGGAACAGATTATGATCAACCAGATACGGACCATGGCAAACCTCAACGAACAAGTCTTCAGAAATGTTGTCAAAAAATACATTGCGGCTGATGCGGGTGCCCTGTGCCTGCCAGTCAAGCCAAAGCCCACGGTAACAGCTATAGATTATATTTTCACTAATTTGAGTATCCAGGGAACCATGCAGTTTGATTCCTGCTACTTCGGCACCGTGTCTGAGCCGTTTGTGGTGAATATTGTAAATGCGGTTCTGATGAATGCTGCTGAAGGCTGCCCCCATATGACCTACAATACCTGCCTGTTCGCAATCATGAACCACATTACCTCGAACGATGTGACTGCCGACGGTATCCTTATGCCAGCCGGAGCGTAATGCTCGCAAAATAACCTCCTGCTCACGTTGAGTACCGCCTTTAATATGCTTGTCCAAAGACTTGGTGTGACCTGTACCGATTTCGGTACCCAGGCTGATCCCAACGCATTTGGATTCACTGATCACATTGTTTTCAATAATCCAACCCTTGCTCCAGTGAGGTCCGATCAAACCTTCCTGGTAATCAGTAGGCGGCGCCCATTGAGGAGAGGCTTGACGAAGGGTGAAGCCATTTACGGTTATATAGTTAAGTCCTGATTTCTCAGGCCAGAAGCAATAAGGACGGACATTAATTTCTACATTTTCCTTACGAGGATCTCTTCCACCAAAATTGGACCAAATTTTTGTTGTTGTAGATCCGACTTCGGCATACCATTTTAACAATGAGTCCTTGGGATATTTGGCTTCGGGCCAAACTTCGGGCTTGTGAACCTTTTCAACACTATCGCATTCATACAGAGATTTGCAATCCAAATACACATCACCGAGATGAACTGGGAAGGCCCCGTCAAACAGCCAGTCTCCACTCAACTCCACCTCAAAGGGATTACGAACGGAAAACATGGAATTGGGAACTTCTGTGCTCCAAACATTGCCTCCTTCAGACTTCCAGTCGGTAATCTGTTCAGCTCCTGTAATGACTACTTCACCGTCTCCTGCGGATCGATATATGATTCCATGCTCCGCTGTTCCTCCATTAGCCGGGTTAACCCATTCCCTGTATACTCCGGCATGGACAATAACCGTATCACCAGCCATGGCAAGAGCCGCAGCGCGTGATATTGTACGAAAGGGTTGACTAGCTGTTCCTTTTACCTGATCATTCCCATGTATGGATACATGATATTCCATAAAATCTCTCCTTCTTCCTACCTTATAAAAATCGTAAGAATTCCTTACAAGCTGACGGCAGGCTATGTATAAAAATATTGATGTATCTATTATAGTACAGTTTCATTATTTATAGTGATTACCTTATACGCCGTCATTTATTTCAAACCTTGCTGATGTCCTTGTACAAATTAGATGAAAGCCTGTGGCGGTGGATGATTGCATTTGTCTTGATTATGGGACACAGGTTATTTTTTCGCCGGTAGCCCCGTTACGGTGAACCTTATCATAAGTAGGGCAATAAATTTGAGTGATAAGAAGTGTGTAGAGACCTTTTAAAATGTGAAGAATGGTGACATAGAAATATGTTTTCCTCACCCTATGATCGCCGGTCCTTGACAGGAGAAGCTCAATCTCTGGTGTGTCCCAAAAAGTGCTCTATAATTTTGTGTATACCTGATCATAAGCCTTTTTCATTTGCTCTCGTAATTCTAGCGCAGGCGCCTCATCATTCGTCAGATGATTCATTCGTATAACTTTTTGATAAATGATTAACCTGAGGAGGTAGAAAATGATTGTAAGAGATGCATTTAATAAATACAAGCCGGCAATTGCATCACTTCCGATTAACCAAATACTTAGTAAAGATGATCTATTAAGAAACGAGTTTAATATATTGAATTCTAAGGAAGTTACTATGTTTTACTCACCCCATAATGAATATGTAAACACATCAGCAAAAATAATGATTGTTGGTCTAACCCCTGGATGGACTCAAATGAGAATAGCATTTGAAGAGGCAAGAGCTTGTTTAAATATGCATCTTTCAGATGAAGAAATCCTAATCAGGACTAAGAAAGCAGCACGGTTTGCCGGAAGCATGAGAAAAAATCTAATTGAAATGCTTGATGAACTTAGTCTAAATAAATATTTACTAATTCCTTCTAGCGAGTGTTTATTCAATGAAACATCAGAGCTTCTTCATACAACCTCTGTATTGCCGTATCCGGTATTTATAAATAGTCTGAATTATACGGGAAGTAATCCTAACTTAGTATCAGTACCATTTCTTCGAGATTTTGCACGAAGTTCTTTTTTAGAAGAGATTGTATTACTAGAAAACCCATTAATCATTCCATTAGGCAAAGCGGTTGAGAATGTACTGATTCATTTTGATAAAACAAGTAAACATGTACTTGATAATTGTATATGGGGTTTTCCTCATCCATCTGGTGCAAATGGTCATCGAAAGGCTCAGTTTAAACAGAACTTCGAATTGATGGAAAAGTCTTTGAAAGCTTTTTTTGAAAATTAGGTAAGCGTCAAACAGCCCTCAACTTGATGACAAGGTGGGGGCTGTTTGACGCTTACGGTCGCATTTTTGCCGATAGCCCCGTTACGGAGAACCGTACCACAAGTAACGACAAGTTTTTCGGAGATACCCGAGTTCTTGGAAAGGCACTTTCCCAGGCATGAGTTTGGGATGGATATTACTCGGAGGAAAAGTCGGTGTAAACGGGCTGCTGCTTGCTTTTGGAGTACAGAACGATGGGGTACCTAGAGGGGACTGTTGCTTGCTGAAGCAAAAGCCCCCTCCGTTATTTGGTGGAAGGGGCCGGTTCAATTAACGTTCAACATATTTGTTTCAAAAAACGTGGTCACGGCGTCGAGGCATTACTAGACGCTGAAGACCCTTTTTTTGTTCTTTCCGCCAGCCTCGTAATCGACTCAATGTCTAGATCGGTTAACTGATCTAGGAAATGTTTGCGTATGGCCATGGAGACAATGGGCCGGGCATCATCTAATGCTGACTTTCCAATGGGAGTGATGATGACTTGAACACCGCGATCTGCGTCTAATGGCTTTCTCATCACAAGGCTACGTTTTTCCATCCGAGTCAGATGATGTGACAATCGGCTCTTATCCCAGTCCATAGATTCAGCCAACTCTTGTTGGCGAAGGCTGTCGTTCCCCAGAAGGTCTAACCGATCCAATACCCCATAATCGCCTTCGGATAGTCCGGTGCGCTCGGACATCTCTTTAATTACGCGACCGAAGATGCTGTGAAAGGAGCCTTTCCACTTATACCATAATTGAATTTCTTCATCGTTCAGTTTTCTCTTATCCATAGGAATATAATAGCACGGTTGACGTGACAACTTCAACATGCTACATTTACTACAGGTTGATACGTCAACCTGTACTCAAATTGAGAAGACCAAGAAAGGAACATCTATTATGAAAATGCACGTAAGTACGTCTACTCCAGTCATCTCGGTAAAGCCGATAGTGCTGTCAGCCCCGGGCCGCGGTGAGGATTTGCAAGTGCGGGTATCAGCGCCAGCGACGGGTAGCCAATTACCTATTATTATTTTCTCGCAAGGCTTTGGTTGGTCGATGGATAGCTACGGTCCGTTAGTCGACTACTGGGCTGCTCACGGCTTCGTGGTCATTCAACCCACCCATCTCGACTCGAGGACGCTGAATCTTCCTCCTGACGATCCCCGTACACCACTGATCTGGCGTTTCCGCGTCGAAGACCTGAAGCGCATCCTTGACCAACTTGATCTTATTGAAGCTTCCGTTCCAGGCCTCAGCGGACGTCTCGATCGCAGCCGCATCGCCGCTGCCGGACACTCCTGGGGAGGCCAAACGGTGAGCATGCTGCTTGGCGCGCGAGTCCTCGATGCCAATGGCGAACCGGGAGAGGACATGTCCGACTCGCGGATCAAGGCGGGCGTATTGCTTTCCACGACTGGCCTTGGTGAAGCTGACTTGAGTCCGTTCGCGGCAGAGCACTTCCCATTCATGAACCCGAGCTTCTCCGATATGAGGACGCCGACTCTCGTGGTCGCGGGGGATCATGACCAATCCCACTTGTCCACTCGGGGGCCGGACTGGTTCACAGACCCCTACTTCCTGAGCCCGGGCAGTAAGAGCCTGCTCACCCTCTTCGAGGCAGAACATATACTTGGCGGAATCTCCGGGTACAACGTCGCGGAGACGACGGACGAGAACCCCGAACGAGTTGCTTTGCTCCAGCAGCTCACGTGGTCTTACCTTCGCGATGCGCTCAATCTCGACGATTCAAGCTGGTTGGCAGCCCGGAAAGATCTGGAGGAGGGTGCCAATCCATTAGGTCGCATCGAATCTAAGTAAGAACCTAAAAGGCGTGATCAAAGCGAATCAAAGAAAGGGCCATCAAAAGGATGGCCCTAAAACTTGCCGTTACAGACAGTGCGGTGAACCGTATCATAAGTAGGGGCAAGATAGTTTGAAGTTGAGCATAGCTCAATGTTACTAAACATTGAATTTGTTAGGATCGATCTTCAGGGCCCGTTAACTGTGCTGACAATTACGTGCAGGGAGATTAACCCAGCGATATCGAGCTCGCTCTGTTCCAGAGGCATGCCGTTGTTGATTCGCGTATATTCAAACAGTTCGTCGATCAATCGCCGAAGCGCCAAGGATTTCTCATACGCGATGTTGACGTAATAGCGTATCTCCACTTCATCCTGATATCGATCCTTCTCGATCACTTCGAGAAAGCCGAGAATCGAGGTCAGTGGAGTGCGCAGGTCATGCGATACACCGGTAATTAAATCGTTTTTGGTCTTTTCCGCCTTGCGTTCCTCCGCTATCGAATGCTTCAACTGCATTGGCATCAGGTTGATGCTGAGCGCGAACTCGCGGGGAGTCAACTTGATTTCCTGCTGATCGACCGTTACCGTATGGGACGGAATATTAATAACGACGTTGTCGATATGTATTTCGTTCGCATTAGCCGGAACGGAGTTGAACTGGTTCATCCTTCGTGGATAGCTTTACGAAAGATACACTTACAGGAAGCATTTGTTGGAGTGAGGATGAGTTAAATATGGAGGAAGAACAGGATTAAAAAAGAAAGAATAAAAAGGCTTCCCAGTAGGAGCCTTTTTACATGCCGTTACAGCCAACCCCCAATCCTTCGCCCAATCCGCTTCAATATTAACATTACAAAACACATTGATCGTTGGTAATCCACTTTGGCATAGTAAGGGGAGTTCTACTTATAACGTAGGGGTTACTTTAAATCCATCATATCTATTCCTCGTAATCCTCCTCATCAACCAACGTACGTCTGCGGTTGGTTTTGCGCCCTGGTTTGAATATCGGAGGGCATACTTTCTTGCGACGACGCGGTTTCAGATTGCAAGGCCCGCATTTCCCGGACAGCCAATGGACGTCGACGATACGTTCCTGCATGATGGTAATGACTGTTCCATCCAATTGCTTGAGATCCACGAAATCGGTGCCGACGTTGCAGATCACCCCGCGAATCACCTTTTCCCTTTCGCCCGCCAAGATATTGATTCTCACACGGCAGCCTTTAAAGCGGAATAACTGAAAATTCAAGCCACCGTTCAAGCCGGCCAGACGAATCTGCACACATGGATCAAAACAAAACGAGCTTTTGAAGCGATCCACCTTGTAACCGTGACCTAAGCCTACCCCATACCGCCTATGTTCACATTTGTCGTTGTGATTGAAGGTATCTTTGCACCCGCAATGCTCCTTTATCGAATGTTTAGGGACAAAAACGAAAGCTTTCTTCGATAATAAAATACGATTTCCTTTTTTCTTGCGTGTTGTGATCACTGTACACGACCTCCTGTGGTTTCCTAGTAAGATGGGATATATATACGCCCACTCGTTAGTCAGCGTAAGGTATAAACGCCTAGTTCCTGCTATTATTTTTTTTGACAAAAATGGGCGTCTACCCATATCTAAATGGGCGTTAGGCCATAGGATGAAGTACATTTGTACGAATGCCTAACTATGGAGGGACGATTAACTTATGATAAGTAAACTATTGCATCGCCCGGATTTACAAGCCTGCTTCACTTGCGAGCCTCAGTTGCAGCCCAAAGAGGAGGTACGGAGAAAAGGATGCCCGGAGCGAATACCGACGCCATTATTCCCATCACCTGTAAGCCCGTTATCACCGGAGAAACTGAAGGAGCTTAAATTACAGATTGCCCGCGCGAACGACATCCTGCGTGCCCTTGGTAATCCCAGGGATCCGGATCAACTGCGTGCCTTTCAGTTAAAGCTGCTTGCTAACCGGGGTCAATTCCTACATTTAAAAGTGGAAAATGAACGGCGTAATCTCGATGTCAAAGGTTTTCTTATCGAGTCGGGCAAGGATTACTTGCAGCTTAGTGGTCACAAGTGGCTGACGTTTGTACTGTATACCAATATCATCAAGATCGAAGGGTTGCTGTGTCCGGGACCACCGATCGTGCACGATCCTCATCTGCCTTGCTTGAACGTGCAGCAACGTAGAGACTTAACGCTGAATTTCGGTAAAGTAGTATCCGGAAATATCGATTTATTGAATGCGTTCTTCGGTATCCCGTTGTCCATTGCTTTAGTGCCGTTTACCTGTCGTAACACCCTTGTCATCCTTCAGGACGGCAGCGTTGAAACGGGCACTATCCTGAAGGTGAAGGAAGATGAACTTCTGCTGAAATCGGCAGAAAGAAGATCCGTAAAGCGTATAAAATTGGATGATATTTCGGTTCTGAAGGTAAAAAAAGGTCTATAGTATATCAAGCGCGGCATAGGTATAAGGTGAGTATTTTATTCCTAAACAGGAGGGACCCGCTTTGAAATTTGTCGCGCCGAATAACACGGTTTTTGAAGAGCTTCTCGGTCAAGATGTTCTGATTATTCTTGACGCCACCCAGCTGAATATTTTGGGGCAGACCTTCCGCTCAATCTTCAGCGGCAGACTTGCCGAAGTTTTTGTAGGCTCGATTCTATTGGATCCCGCCATCATCAAAATGCAAAACGCACCTTTCTTCCGTTTTCCGACACCACTTATGTTTCCTATCGAGCATATCGTGAGTATCCTGCCGTTCGATCCAGAACGCAGGATACCATTGATTTAGTAGGGGGAGAGACAATATGGAAGAATTATCAACAGGATCAACCGATGCCAACGAAACACGCCAGCGAGGTGTCGTGGAGCAATTCGTGTTGAATATCGGAACGAAGGTGCTGATCTTTACGGAAACCTATCCGTTCTTCATCGTCGGATTACTCGTGAACGTGGAATCAGACTTTGCCTACATTGTCGTAGAGCTGAACAATATCAACGAATTAGACGGTACAGTGATTCGGACTCATATCGACGAGATTTATGTGTTTTATTTCGAAACGGAAGGCGTTCCTATACCATCGATACAAATTTAGTCGAGGGGAGAGATAATCCTATGCTGCGAAGCTATCACATCGTGGCCATTCCGATTCGGATCGTGGTGAACAATTTCGGAGATCATGACCCCGATGGTATTATGTACATACTGAAGGAGAATGAAGCGCACGTTAGAGGGCTGGTCGCGAAAAATCCGTTTACACCTGTCGATCTCGTGCAACCACTGATCATTCGAGCCACTATTGGCGATGAGGTCGAGATCTGTTTCGAGAACCAGCTGCCTTTTAATACGTCGATGCATATCCAGAACGCAGAATACGATGTACGGACATCTGACGGCGCCTTTGTCGGGAATAATCCAGATACGACCGTAGCTCCATGTGAGAGGATCACGTACAGATGGCATGTGCTCATTGAGGGTATTCATTATTTCAGCGATCTGGGGAATACATTGTCCAGCGAGTCGGGAACGCAGGTTCATGGCTTATTCGGGGCGCTGATCGTGCAGCCTCGCGGCTCATGGTGGACCGATCCGGTTACGGGAAAGCCGATCGACAGCGGTGTATTTGCGGACATACATAATCCGTTCCTTCCTTCATTCCGCGAATACGCTTGGTTCTTCCATGACGAGATGGAAGTCGACGATATGACCGGCGACAAACCAATTGATCCTCACACGTTGCAACCATCCGCAACTCACGCCGTCAACTACCGGGCAGAACCAATGCGTAACCGGTCTCGCCTCATCCAGGAGGGGGTCGTCTCTCCAGATCTCGAAGGTGAAGAGGTCCATCATGATTCTTGGGTATTCGGCGATCCTACGACTCCTATTCTTAAGGCGTACGTCGGTGACCCCGTTAAAATCCGGTTAATTCATGGCGGAACGAAGGAGACCCACGTATTCCATTACCATGTCCATCAATGGCTGTTCGAGCCGAGCGACATCGACTCCGAGACCCTCGATTCACAGGCGATCTCGCCGCAAAATTATTATACGGTATCGCCGGCATACGGTGCGGGAAGCCTTCAAGGCGCATTCGGTGACGTCATTATCCATTGTCATCTGTACCCGCATTTCGAGGAGGGAATGTGGGGGATGCAGCGAATATTCAACACGCTGCAGGACGGAAGCCAGTGCTATCCGAATGGAGAGCCGATTCAAGCGCTCAAGCCGCTTCTGGGCCGCCCGATGCCGGCTTTGCCTACGCCCGCCCGACCGGGCTTCCCGAATTTCATTCCTGGCATTGTCGGCTGCAAGGCACCAAGGCCGCCCCTCGGTATAATCGGGGGAAGGGAATCCACTCAGCTTGAAATCAATCAATTTGCGCCTAATGCTGTACCGGGAGCGGTTTTTGTCAATCCCTGCATCGTCGGCGTAACGCCTGAGCGTCATTATGAAATTGCGCTCATTCAAATGAAGATTGTATATAACGAGCATGGATGGCATGATCCGGAAGGACGCCTGTATGTGTTGCTGGAGGACGTCGAGGATGTGCTGGCGGGACGGAAGCTTCCGGAGCCGCTCGTCATTCGCGCGAACGCAGGCGAGTGCATACATTTAGAGTTTACGAATCTGCTCCCGGAGACGATTGGCGGCAACGCATTTCAGCTTGTGACCCGCACTTACGAAGCCGGAATGCACGTACACTTCGTGAAATTCGATCCGCTCGTGGCCGATGGAGCGAATGTCGGTTGGAACTATGACTCCGGCGTACTGCCAGGTCAGACGATCCGCTATCAGTGGTTTGCGGACGCGGAGCTGAAGGCCACCTTCTGGCATGACCATCTGTTCGCGAATTCGAATCAGCTGCATGGTGTATTTGCCGGCATCAATATTGAGCCCCGTGGATCCCGTCATCTCTCGCCGGTTACGGGAGAAGAGATCCGCTCCGGTACTCAGGCTATGATCGTACAGCCCTTTATCCCGGACTTCAGGGAATTTAATTTGTTCGTGCATGATTTTGCACTGTTATTCGATAAAGACGGCCAGCCTCTCAATCCGGCTAATTTCCCCAGCTCCCATGAGGACCCTGGGGTAATGGGTGTGAACTACCGCAATGAACCCATTCAATTCCGGCTGAATCAGCCGGGCTTCGATCCGGCATATGTCTTCAGCTCGTGGTTGCACGGCGATCCGGTTACGCCGCTGATGCAGACCTATAACGGTGATTCGGTGCGTATTCGGCTTCTCGATGGTGCACATGAAGAATCCCACTCCTTCAATTTGCACCGGCAGCGATGGAACCGAGAACGTCCGGATATCGACTCTGACTTGGTGCAGCAGATGCACATCGGTATTTCGGAGTCGTTTACGTTGGAGTTCGAGGTGGAGGGTGAAGGCGACTTCGATATGCTCTACCATTACGGTTCGTTGGACGATATTTGGCTTGGTAACTGGGGCATCATGCGTTCCTTCGGCTCGAGAGTGCCCCATCTACTGCCGCTACCGGATCGGCCAGCACCGCCGCCGCGCAACGATCCGTTGCCGAAGATGACCTGCAAGGCACCGCCGAAAGCTATTCCGAAGAGCAACCCGGGACCGCCGGGCGCACCGGTTCGTTCCTATGACGTAACGGCGCTTCAAACGCCGATTGTCTACAACAAGTTCGGTGACCATGATCCAGACGGCTTGATTTTCGCGTTGACACGTGACGTTCGTAATATCCGGAAGGGGCAGATCAACCCCGAGCCGTTAGTTCTTCGCGCCAACGTCGGCGAGGTCATCGAAGTGACACTGCATAACCGGCTGAAGAAGGATACTCAACCTCTCGGCTTTGGGTATCCGGCCGTTGCGGTGGAGGTTCCATTCAAAGCTTCAAATCGAATATCGCTGCACGCGCAGCTGTTGGTGTATGACGTTAGGGACGCCGATGGGGCGACCGTCGGATTCAATTTGGATCAAACGATCGGCCCGGGCGAGCGCTATACGTATCGTTGGTATATCGACAAACAGTTAGGCGCAGTGAACCTGGTCGATATGGCGGATATCCGGCATCACCGCCATCATGGCGCCTTCGGTATTCTCATTACAGAACCGAGAGGCTCGAAATATGTGAACTCCTTGACGGGTCAGCCTGAGGTAAATGCGAGTCAGGCTGTCGTGATCAATCCGTTCGGCTCGTTCCGCGAGTTCGCCCTCATCATGCATGACGGTGTTCGTTTGCTTGACAAGGATGGTAATTTAATCGTCGATCCGGAGCCGCCTCTGCTCGATTCGCCGGAGCCTGGTGAAGTGGAGGATTTCGAGGACCAAGGCTCGCGGGGCTTTAATTACCGCGCGGAACGGTTCAAGAACCGTCTGGCCAACGTGTTGGATATCGCCAAGGTGTTCAGCAGCAAGGTGCATGGCGATCCGTCCACCCCGTTGTTCCTTGCGCATGTCGGCGATCCTGTGGTCATTCGTTTTGTCTTTACGTCAGATCGTCCTCGCACCCATACGTTTGTATTGCACGGTCATACATGGCTCCGAAGTGATGACGACGTGAATTCCCAGGCGGTCTCAACGCAGGGGCAGAACACGGTCGGCTCGTCGGACGATTTCCTCCTCCTTTACGGAGCTGGTGGTTTCTTCGGAAGACCGGGTGATTATATGTACCGATCGGGCAATATCCGCTGGGACATCGAGCTGGGATTATGGGGGATTTTCAGAGTACTGAAGCCGGGCGACCGGACGATCGTTTCGCTTCAAAAGCTTATCGATCGCTACTGATCCCCACATGTAAAAGCAGACCCACGATGTGATCGGTGTTCGATCAAATCGTGGGTTCCCTTTCATTTACCTGATTTTTTGGGGAGGATGAACAGGAGAGGAGAGAGCGAATTCAGCAAACGGACATCATGAATGCAAGAGATCGCGTGGGTTAGAATATCTGTTTGGTTTCGTGCGCTATTTAATGCAACTAGCCGACCTTCCTTTACTCTGACCAGGGAACTTCCGGATTCTTGTTTCGTGCGAACCTGAAACACCGTGCCTTCCCACGTTTTTAAGTAGCTTTCCAAGGAGGGTTCGAAGAACTGACGGAGCAAATCATTACGCTTGTTCACGGTCCGGCCGAATTCTATTGTCAGTTGCTTGCGAAGGCGTTGGTCGAATACCGCGTGCTGGTGAGTGGAAGATAGATTGGGCAATCCGAGCGGTATATTCGCCGAAGTAATGACAGAGAACGGTAGCCAGTAACGATGAATCAAGCGAGAGATGATGACAAAATCTCGGCCGACGACTTCCACCTTGCCTATCGTTTCGATCGTCTCACCACAATGTTGCCAGGAGACCGCAACCTGTTGAAACCGTTTGTGTTTGAAAAATTTAAGTAAAATCATTTCGTTCTTCTTTGCCGGCATAGCCTCGCTTAAACGCTGCAGATTTAGTCCATGCAGATAATCCTGTCTAACTTTTAATTCATGGAGCGGGAGCGTACTCGTCGGAGACGTGTATTTGGACTCTTCTCGTGGTTTCATGATCAGATCACCTCCCTTTATCTTATGATCTTTACAGCTTCGTTTATTTCCGTGCCGGCCGAATGGAATAAATATATTTCTAAGGTTATATATTAGAAATATAAAAGGGAGGGAAGCGTGATGACGGACGTAGGGGCGCTGCTATTACTGGCAGCTATTTTGTTAGTAGGGGTAATTTCCTACCTGTATTTATATAAGGCGAGAAGACTGATCAGCTACCATCTGGGCATGAATATCGCGATGACGGCGAGCGGCGTCTCGGGACTCGCGATCGGAGCGGTACTGAGTACATGGCTGTCCCACGACATGTCCACCCTGGTCATCATTGGGACGACATGCACGGCCATTGTGATAGGTATCATTTTTGGCTCACTTGTCGATTACCAAACCATCGTCAGCGGAGTGACAAGCGGCGTCATGTCCGGCTTAATGGGACCCATGTTGGGAATGCACCTAAGTGATCCGGGTACCATTGCCGTTTTCTGCTCAATACTGGCTTGTATGTCTTTTTTCATGCTGTGCTTATCCGTTAGAGCATAACGCCGAAGGAGGTACGTTAATGAGGGTTAAAGCGAATGCATCGGGTAGCTCTAGAACGGGTATCTGCATCATAATGGTTCTCCTTGCCATTACGCTCGTTCTGGCGGGATGTCAAAAGGGAGAGACAAATCATAGCGAGCATGAGCATCATGATTCTGTGCAGAAATAAGGATACGCTTATTATTCTCACGGATAAACTAAACCGGAAAAAACACGTCAACTAAGACGTGTTCTCGTCTGCTTTGTCTCGCGTGATGACTTAGCTGCAGCATGGACATCTGTCCAGACGATGGTCAACGTAACAGATTCGAAGGTGAAGAATTAATCTGGATACTCTCTCATGATCTTAACGTGGAGCCGCAATCGGTTCCGCGTTTTTTATGATTGACTCCCTTTCGAAACATCGCTATTGACATAGAGTAAACTCTAGACATTATAATGAAAACAACTTGTGATTAGGAGGATTTATAAATGAAAACAATATTTATTACAGGTGCATCTACAGGGTTAGGGAAAGCGACAGCCGTGCATTTCGCAGAACAAGGGTGGAACGTCGTAGCAACTATGCGATCCCCGGAAAAAGAAACCGAACTTATTAAGTATAATAATGTTCTTGTGACTCCTATGGACGTCCAGCAGCCAGAAAGCATCCATTGTGCTATAAGTGAAGCCGTAGAACGCTTCGGACAAATAGACGTACTTATAAACAATGCAGGATATGGAGCAGTGGGAGTTTTTGAAGCAGCTACCGAAAAACAAATTCACAACCAGTTTGACGTAAACGTTTTTGGATTAATGCGAGTGACGAAAGCCCTATTACCACATTTTAGAGCAAATCAGAAAGGCATGATTGTTAACATTTCTTCTCAAGGCGGAAGAATCACGTTCCCTTTAACCTCTTTATACCATGCAACTAAGTTTGCCGTAGAGGGCTTCTCCGAATCGCTGTCCTACGAACTGGCTTCCCAGAATATTCAGGTTAAATTAATCGAGCCGGGCATTGTAAAAACTCCGTGGTACAGCTCCGCCGAAAGATTGCACGATGAATTGCTGTCAGACTATAATGATTTCTCCGAATCTTTCAATCAGGGGTTTGAGAAATTCACCCAGAAAAATGCTCACCTACAAGCCACAGCAGAAATGGTCGCTCAAACCATTTTTAGAGCAGTAACGGACGAAAGTGATCAATTAAGGTATCCCGCTGGCCAAGATGCTGAGGAAATATTGAAGTTTCGCGAACAATTAAAAGACGAGGAGTTTAAAGCGTACGTATACAGCCAAGTTCTTGGTTAAAGGGGCGGTCTTATTAATTACTCGATTGGCAAGGTTGCAGAAGAAACCGGTCTGTCTATTCATACCTTACGATATTATGAAAAAGAGGGGATTTTTCCTCCTATAAAACGTAACGAATTCGGCACAAGAGTCTTTGACGAGGATGACATGGAATGGCTTAAGTTCGCTCTCTGTCTCCGGGACACCGGGATGACCATTGAAGAAATGAAGACTTTTGCACAATTAACCCTCCAAGGCGATGGAACAATCCCAAAACGTGTCGATCTACTGAATCGGCAAAAGGAGAGGGTATCGAACCAAGTCAACCAATTAATGACATATGCATCTATGATTGAACACAAGCTTGAAAAGTATGGTGAGAAGTTCTGAAGAAAGTTGTGAATCATTGTGAAGAATAAAATTAAACCTGATCGGACAAAAGTAAAGCTTTTGTCCGATCAGGTTTTCGTTTTTAAATCAGCAGACTGAACATTTTCTAGACCTGGACAGAGGCTTTTTGTTTATAGCCGATTACAATAATAATAAATTGAATATCTAGATAATCATCTGTATGTAATAGATACAAAGACTAAATTAAAAACAAAAGGAGACCAAGATAAATCTTAATTAACGACATTTCAAACTGTCAGCAAGCTCAAAGTGGTGTAATAGCCAAAGATTGCGAGGCATCCATTAATGGATACCAATCGCCGGAAGCGTTCGCACGGGCGTTCAAGAATCTCCATGGGATCATTCCGATATCTGCGCGCAGATATACTTGGGAACGAATCACTTTTAAAACCGATGAACTACCTTCCGCCTTAAGTAGAAGATTAACTGACCTGAGCAGAGGGGCGAATAATGATTTCATTCACCGAGGCCCATTCCGGTTGCTCGATGGCATAGCAGATCGCTTTAGCGATGTCTTGGGGCTGTAAAGGCTGAGTGGTTCCACGGGTGCTCCACTTGATGTTGTTGACCCGTAGCGTGGCTACGGGTCTTCTTGAATTTAGGAAATGTTATTTCACACTTTGGGGGGATTTATCTCGCAGGACTGTATTCTTCATCGAGAAATTGCTGCACAGCCTTGAAGACCTGTAATCTGTTCTTCTCAAGCATGACCATATGCGTTCCTTCTCCGATTTCGACCCAACGCCGATAGGGAGCGCCTGTTATTTCGGAGAATAACTCTTTTGCCAATTCGATCGGAACATCGATGTCCCATTCTGCATGAACCAAAAGGACCGGAACCTTGATATCTTTGGGTTCATAGAACTTTTTGCTTGCGCCCCAATATTCGCGTACATCTTGTATGGGACCGTTAGTGGCTTGGATACTCGGGGGGGTCCGCATCTTGCTAGTGGGGTCAGAAGAAAGTGTCGCTTCTGACCACTTCTCGAACCAGCCTTCTGGGAGGAGATTGTCTCTCTTATGTTCCGGAGCAGCGCCTAACCATCTTGCCTTCATATGACCGGTCGGAACGAAGCGATACGCTCCAATCTGACCGCCGGGATCAAGTGGAATTGGCTCCGAGCTTATCCATTGCGGTGCGACTAGTGTAAGCTTATTCACCTTATCATTATGCATGCTGGTGTAAGCGGCTGCTACGGTCCCGCCCCAGGACATCCCGAACACATTGATTTTGGACAGTTTCTTTCGCTTCAAGATAAAGTCAACTGCAGTACCAAAATCTCGAACGGCTGTTTCGGTTCGGACGAGCGGAGGATTGTGATCAGCAGGCTGCTCCATCTCGGGTGGGCGAGTCGATCCACCATAACCGCGTACGTTCACGGCATACACATCATAACCATGACTGGCGAGGAAATCCAAGAAGGTAAAGCCGTCGAGTTCGACATCAAATAGACTTTCGATTGGATAGGTTGCACCATGTACGATCAATATTGTCCGTTCCGCGGTAAAGCTTTCACTGGAAGCCAAGCGTTTATTTCTAACCAGCAGTTCAATGCCCGGTGTATCGCTTTGAATTCTAAAGTCTTCCTTCACAATGAATCGCTCGTTTAATAATAGATTTGTATTCATGTTATTACTCATAACGCCATTTGAAGCCGTCTGCATCTCGACTCACATAACCTGCTGAAGTGCCAGGAAAATGCGTTCCAAAATAAAGGGCTTTGCGATCCGCTGCATAGGCAAGCGCCCAAAGCCGCGACTCACGTGCTTGTTCGTCGAATTCACAGAAGCAAGAGTTCCATTCCGGACGATATACCTGGATCGGATGATGCAAGACATCGGAGGCGAAGAAGGCTTCTTCCCCACGTGATGTTATACTGATCGACATTTGACCGATGCTATGGCCCGCCGATGGGATGAATTTGATTCCTTCAATAAAGTCTCCGCCCTCTGGTCCGATGAATTCGGCTAATCCCGCCTGGATAATCGGTAAAACACTTTCCTCGTAGGCATTAATGCTTACCTGGTTTGCCTCGTTATGGCTTTCCGAACTACCGAAGAATTGTTCCTCTATCCTCGGCATAATGTATTTGGCATTCGGGAAGGTCGGAACCCATTTGCCGTCAACTAGCTTAGTGTTCCAGCCGACGTGATCATAATGGAGATGCGTCAGCAAGACGTAATCCACTTCCTCGGGGGTTACGCCAGCTTCCTCCAACCATTGGAGATAGGGAAGCTGAAGATTAGAAAGACCCGGATTATTGGGCAAGTTTTTATCATTTCCAGTAGACGTATCTATTAAAATCGTATGCTCGGGAGTTTTCACGATCCAATTTCCGATCGTAATGATGACATGTTCTAGATCTTCATCCATGCTTCCTTTAAGCAACCAGTCTTTATGCTGTTCTAAGAAGGACGGATCCCAATCAGGAATAAGGTCCTTCGCCGTATATCCGTTTGTTTCCAATTCATTTATGCGTCTGACTGTGATATCTCCCACTTTATAGATCTTTGAGCCTAGTGCCATAATTGTTTCTCTCCCACTATAATTTATTTATCGGATATTATGTCTTTGCAGGAAGAGACATGATGCTTGTTTCTCTCCCTAGAGCGTAAATTACGCTAGCAACGAATACTACCCAGATAGGTCTGGAAAATTTTCTTTCAAAGGTGTTCTGTCTGAAGACCATGCTTACTAGCCCCGGGAGCTAGCTTTACATCAACCTTGATATAAATACTAATGCAATCATGTTCACAAATCAACGTTTTTAGAACGTAATTCTGCCCCACTTCAAATGCTTGTAAAAGCACAGATTGTGACATATAATAACGATATTATTTCGCTGTCAGCGTAAAAAATAGCAAAGGGGAGAAAAATCTACATGAATTCAATAGGCAATTCCATCCGTAAAGTAAGAAAAGAGAAAAAATTAACTCTCCATGACGTGTCCGAAGCAGCTTCAATCTCGCTATCGTTTCTCAGCGAGATTGAGCGGGATAAGGCTAATCCTTCCATGAGCGTATTAAAGCGGATCGGCAATGCATTGCAAATCAATTTCAGGGATTTATTAGCAAATGACGAACGAAGCCTTGTCATAAGAAAAAACGAACGAAAGCCTCTTGTTCAATCCGAAGGATCCAGGATTACCTGGTTTACGCTTAGTCAGGGAAACAGCAACAAAATGGGTCCGCTTTATGGGGTACTTGAAGAAGGTGGTACTTCTGGGGAGATCAGTGTCGGTCACAGTGAAGGGGAAGAATTTACATTTGTAGTTTCAGGCAAATTGGAGATTATTGTTGGTAATGATCGCTATGTTCTAGAGGAAGGAGATAGCATTTACTATGATGCTACCCTCCCTCATCGCTATAAAAATATTTGGAAAGGCGAAACCATTCTTCTTTCCGTTGCGACTCCCCCGTTCTAATAAAGGGTATATATTTTTCATCTAATTCGTTTACAGATTAATGGCGGCCATGAGGCCGCTATTTGTTTTTGCCGATAGACCCGTTAAGGTGAACCGTATCACAAGTGACGGAGGAAAAATACTTTAACTATTTTGTAATTGGGATTACAAAAATCATTGAATTATTATATTAAAATATAATTTGCCGGCTAGAGTCAGGGAGCCGTAATTAATGTAATCAAATACCTGTCTTTTTGAGAAATCTAATGATTAATTTTGTCCGTCTAGCGGCGATCGTGTCACCAAAAGTTCATAAATGTGGGGGGAAGTAAAGTGATAAAAATAAAAAGACTGAAATTATTCATTGTACTTATGCTTGTAATGACGTTGTTTGCAGTTCCTGTTGCTCAGGCGACTTCGCTCGGCCAAGTGGCTGAGATTTCTATTATCGTTAATGATAGCCTAATCCCGAGTGACGTTGAACCCGTTGTCCATAGAGGAACCATGCTTATGCCGTTGAGGGTCCTTGAAGACTCGCTTGGTGTGTCTCTTAACTGGAACAGTTCTACACAAACAATAGTAGCTTTTAAAGGAGATGCATCGGGTACGCTGATTATCGGCAACCCGACCGCCAGCACTAAAGTCGGTGATGTAGAGGAGAAGGTCACGCTAGATCAACCTGCTAAAATCATTCAGAACCGGGTTATGGTACCGGTACGTTTTATTGCCGAATTATTCGGTGCAGAAGTAGAATGGAATTCCACCGCGAAAACCATCTCCATCAGTACGCAGCTATCGGTTGTCCAAGAATCGCAGGATTCTAAAGTCAATGGAGTCAAGGGTGATAAAGGCGATACCGGAGCGACTGGGCCAGCGGGAGCACAAGGCCCATCAGGACCGGCGGGATCACAAGGAGGTTCAGGGTCAGCAGGAGTACAAGGCGCAGCAGGCCCTGCGGGATCGCAAGGAGATCCAGGACTAGCGGGAGTACAAGGCGCAGCAGGCCCAGCGGGATCGCAAGGAGATCCAGGACTAGCGGGAGTACAAGGCGCAGCAGGCCCAGCGGGA